>NZ_JBQEQC010000003.1:149140-186780 GCF_052044195.1 Variovorax sp. 22077 | reverse complement strand
CGCCGAGGACGCCGCCGACGATGCCGTCTTCGCCGAGCAGACCACCGACCAGGCCGCCGGCATCGCCGCTGGTGACGGCGCCGAGGACGCCGCCGACGAGGCCGTCTTCGCCGAGCAGACCACCGACCAGGCCACCGGCATCGCCGCTGGTGACGGCGCCGAGGACGCCGCCGACGATGCCGTCTTCGCCGAGCAGACCACCGACCAGGCCGCCGGCATCGCCGCTGGTGACGGCGCCGAGGACGCCGCCGACGATGCCGCCTTCGCCCAGCACACCTCCGAGCAGGCCGCCGTCGCCGCCGAGCACACCGCCCAGCAGGCCGTTGTCACCCAGCACGCCACCCAGCAGGCCGTCGTCACCCAGTACACCGCCGAGCAGGCCGCCTTCACCGCCGATCACGCCACCCAGCAGGCCACCGTCGCCCAGCACGCCGCCGATCAATCCGCCATCGCCGCCAAGCAGGCCGCCCAGCGGGCCTTCGGCACCCAGGAGACCGTCGTCGCCGAGGACGCCGCCCAGCAGGCCGTCTCCTCCGAGGAGTCCGCCCACCAGGCCGTTGTCGCCCAGCACGCCGCTGAGCAGGCCGTTCTCGCCGCCGAGCAATCCGCCCAGCGGCGTTGCGCCGAGAACCCCGCCGACCACGCCATCGGGTCCGAGCAGGCTGTCGACCAGGCCATCGTTGCCGAGCAGGCCACCGGTGAGGCCTTCGCTGCCAAGCAGGCCGGCAAGCGCACCGTCGCCACCGAGCAGTCCTCCGAGCAAGCCGCCTTCGCCGAGGACACCGCCCAGCAGGCCGTCTTCGCCCAACACACCGCCGAGCAGGCCGCCATCACCGCCGAGCACGCCACCCAACAGGCCGCCATCGCCCAGCACGCCGCCGAGCAGGCCGCCTTCACCGCCGAGCACGCCACCCAACAGGCCGCCATCGCCCAGCACACCGCCGAGCAGGCCGCCGTCGCCACCGAGCAGACCACCCAGCAGGCCGTCATCGCCCAGCACGCCACCGAGCAGTCCGCCGTCGCCCAGCAGCTGTCCGACCAGCCCGCCTTCGCCGAGCACGCTGCCCACGAGGCTGCCGTCGCCCAGCAGGCCGTCGAGCACCTGGCTGATCACGCCGTCGTCGCCGATGAGCTGGTCCACGAGGCCGTCGATGCCCAGGCCAGTGGTCACGCCGCCGAGCAGGCCGTTGCTGCCGAGCACGTTTTCGAGGATGTTGTCGATGGCATCGGTCAGGTAGTCGACCTGGCCGTTCAGCGAGCCGATGAGCGCGCCGGTCAGGCCGGCGCCCAGCAGGCCGTCGACCACGGGGGTGAGCACGCCGCCAAGGTCGGCGGTGATGCCGCCGACGGTGTCGTCCAGAGGATCGAATGCGTTCGGGTCGTTCGGCCGGAACTCGTTGCCCGCGATCGGCGAGAGCACGTTGTCCACCAGGTCGGTGAAGCCGTCGACCGTGGGCATCAGCGAGGAGAGCGTGGGCGCGGAGCTCGCGACCGCGGCGCTGCGCGCGGCCGCCGCCGTGCCGCCTCCGCCCAGGCCGAGCAGGTTGTCGAGCGCGCCGAGCAGATGGTCGGCGGCGCTGTCGCCCGGGTCGAGCAGGTGGTCGGCGTCCGCGTCCGCGTCTGCATCGGAATCGGCATCCGCGTCCGCATCGGAGTCCGCGTCGGAATCGGCATCGGCATCCGAATCTGCGTCCGCGTCGGCATCTGCGTCCGCATCGGCGTCTGCATCCGAGTCGCCGTCGGCATCCGCGTCGGCATCGGCGTCCGCGTCGGCATCGCTTTCGCCGATGCCGGGAGCGAAGAAGGGAATCCCGCCGCCGTCGCTGCCGCCACCGCCCAGTGCGGCGGCGAGGCCGACGGCGCCCAATGCGCCGAGCGCGAACTCGCCCAGCCCGATGCCGCTGCCGGCGGCAGTCTTCTTGCTGACCGCCAGCGCGGCCGCTTCGGCGTCGCTGTCGGGCGCGGTCACTTCCAGGTCGCCGGAGGCCACGTCCACGTTCACCTGTTCCAGGCCGCTGGCGAGCTTGGTCGAGCTGATGGTGGCGTCGGTCCCGCCGGTGAACACGCCGGCCAGCGGCGCCTTGTTGGTGGCAGATCCGGGAAAGAGGACGTTGGCGTGGCCGTCCTGCGGAACGATCACGCGGTCGCCGGCCATCAGCGTCTGGCTGCCGGACACCGGAATCGCCACGCCGTCGCGCATGACGACCGTGCCCGGCGTGGCGTTGGACAGCGAGCCGAGGCCGGCCGGTGCGGCAGCCGGTGTCGCTGCCGTGGCGGTGCTGGCCGCACCCATGGGCGCGATCGGCCGGACCGTCGATTGCGCGAGGATCACCGGTGCGGCGGCACCGCCGTCGGCACCTCCGGCGGTCGAAGAAATCGTTGTGTTGGCATCCGCCATGGCAGCCTCCTCGGTATTGGGAGTGGCTGATGGGGCAACTTGTGTGCCGCTGGCCCTCGCAGGTGCCACCGAGCGGGCGATGCGCGCGCAAGTCGTTGATTTACATCGGGATTCCCGCCGGGCCGACGCCCGCGCAGGGGCTTGCGGCGGGCGCGCTTCGGCGCTTGTTACGTAGCGCCGTTACCTTGTCAGGACGTAACGAAGGCCGAGGCGCGGGGGCCTCCGGGACGGCCTCGGTTCAGCCCGCCGGCCGCAGGCGCGGCGACACCGGTATGTCGCGGGAGTAGTCGCGCCGCGGCGCCGAAGGCAGCGCAGTGCGCGGCGCATCGCCGGGCAGCACGAACTGGCTGATGAGCGTGTCGAGGTTGCGCGCCTGCTCGCGCAGGCTTTCCGACACGGCCGCCGATTCCTCGACCATGGCCGCGTTCTTCTGCGTCGTCTCGTCCAGCCGCGCGACGGCGGCGTTGATCTGGCCGATGTCCTGCACCTGTGCCTGCGTCGCCGCCGTGATGGCGCCGACCGTGTCGGCCACCTGCCCGATGGAGGCGACGATGCGGCCCATCGTGCGGCCCGCGTCGTCGGCCAGCAGGGTGCCGGCCTCGATGCGCTGCACCGAGTGGTCGATCAGGTTCCTGATTTCCCGCGCTGCCGCTGCCGAGCGCGTGGCCAGCTGCCGCACCTCCGACGCGACCACGGCGAAGCCGCGCCCCGCCTCGCCGGCGCGCGCGGCCTCGACCGCGGCATTGAGCGCCAGGATGTTGGTCTGGAAGGCGATGGCGTCGATCACGCCCGTGATGTCGGCCACCTTGTGCGACTCGCGCCGGATGTCCTGCATCGTGCTCACCACCTGCGAGACTGCCTCGCCGCCCTGCGATGCCACCGCGGCCGCGGCGCCGGCCATGCGCTCG
Source organism: Variovorax sp. 22077 (assembly GCF_052044195.1). Lineage (NCBI taxonomy): Bacteria > Pseudomonadati > Pseudomonadota > Betaproteobacteria > Burkholderiales > Comamonadaceae > Variovorax > Variovorax sp. 22077. The sequence goes on along the minus strand of NZ_JBQEQC010000003.1, from coordinate 183,474 downwards.
GCGTCGCCCGCGGCCGTGCTCGACTCGCGCGCGTTGTGCATGACTTGCTCGAGCGCCGCCGCGGTCTGCTGCAGGCTGGCCGCCGCGCTTTCGGTGCGCGCCGAGAGATCCGAGTTGCCGTGCGCGATCTCGCCGGCCGCGGTGCGCACGTTCTGCACCGACTCGCGCACGCGCACCACCAGTTCGCGCAGCGCGCTCTGCATCGCGCCCAGCGCCTGCAGCATCTGCCCCGCCTCGTCGCGGGAGTGGCCTTCGATGTCGCGGCGCAGGTCGAGGCCCGCCACGCGCCCGGCCGTCTCGCTGGCCAGCCGGATCGGCCGGCCGATGCTGCGCACCAGCCCCAGTGCCAGCACGCCGCCCAGCAGCAGGGCCGCGATGCTGAACACCGCCAGCGCGATGCGCGCCGAGGCGCTCAGCTGCGCGATGTCTTCGCCGGCCGTGTCGATCGCCTGCCGCTGCGATCGGGCGAGCCTCGACACGGCGGCCAGCAGCGCCGCCGAGCTGGGCTGGAAGCGCTGCGCGTAGACATTGCGGATTCGCTCGGTCAGGCCCGAGTCGCGCGCGGCGACCAGCTCCTTGACGGCGCCTGCGAAGTCCTTGGCGGCGGCGTCGGCCTGCGCGAGCAATGCGCGGTCGGACTCGTCGTGGAGCCGCTGGTCGAGCTGCCTGATCAAGTCGTCGTACTCGGCCGCGGTCGCGCGGATGTCCGCAGAAAGAATCTCGCCGACCTCGGGCTCCGAGCTCAGCGCCATCGCCTTGTAGCGCTCGGCATTGATCGCCTGCAGCCGGTAGGCGTCGGCCACGAGCCGCTCCGACACGCCACGCTGCTGGATGGTCTCGCGCGTGGCTTCGTCGACCTTGGCGAGCGACCGGATGCCGATGCCTGAGCCCGCGAGGGTCAGCAGCAGCACGGCCGAGAAGGTGAGAAGGAGCCGGCGTCCGAGGATGTTGCGGGCGCCGGGGGAGGGGAGGAGAAGGTGGGAGTCTGGAGTCACGCGCGGATTAGACCGAGGGCGTGTGACTGGGCGTTGACCCGCAGCCGCGTGTGGAGAACAGGGCGTGAGAGGGCGTGCCTGGGCGGCGAAAGCCGTTGCGGGGGGCGGGTGGGTGGTGCCTTCGACAGGAATCGAACCTGTATCTGAGTCTTAGGAGGACCCCGTTCTATCCATTGAACTACGAAGACCGGATGGGGATGCACGAGGCGAAAGCCGCGGTGCGCCCGCGATTTTATAGGGTTCGCGATGCCGGTTCCCGCCGACCCCGCGCGCGACCCCGCCCGCATCGCCATCGCGGGCTAACCCCGATACGAAATCTTCGAAAAGTTGACCGCGATCAAGCCGGCGCGAATCGGCGACGCGCACCATCGTGCCCGTTCGCATCTCTGCTCAGATTCAAGAACAAAAAAGAGCGAAATCACTACACAGGAGACAACCTGATGAAGAAGATCGCCTCGAATGTCCTGAGCCGCGCGACTGCCGTTCTTGCCACCACTGCCGCCGCGGCGGCGCTGGCCACCGGTGCCGCGCCCGCCTTCGCATGGGAACCCACCAAGCCGGTGGAGTTCGTGATTCCCGCCGGCACCGGCGGGGGCGCCGACCAGATGGGCCGGCTGCTGCAGGGCATCATCATCAAGTACAAGCTGATGAAGGAGCCGCTGATCGTTGTCAACAAGTCCGGCGGCGCGGGCGCCGAGGGCTTCCTGGCGGTGAAGGAGGCGAAGGGCGATCCGCACAAGATCGTGATCTCGCTGTCGAACCTGTTCACCACGCCCATGGCCACGGGCGTGCCCTTCAACTGGAAGGACATGACGCCGGTCGCGATGCTGGCGCTCGACCAGTTCGTGCTGTGGACCAACGCCTCCGATCCCTACAAGAGCGCGGGCGAGTACATCACCGCGGTGAGGGCCGCGGGGCCGAACAAGTTCAAGATGGCCGGCACCGGCTCGAAGCAGGAAGACCAGATCATCACCGTGGCGCTGGAGAAGGCCACCGGCACCAAGTTCATCTACGTGCCCTTCAAGGGCGGCGGCGAGGTGGCGGTGCAGCTGGTGGGCGGGCACGTGCAGTCGACGGTGAACAACCCGATCGAGGCGGTGGCGCAATGGCGCGCGGGCAAGCTGCGCGCGCTGTGCGTGTTCGACGACGAGCGCATGCCCTTCAAGGCCAAGGTCACCGACACGCAGTCGTGGAACGACATCCCCACCTGCAAGGAAGCGGGCGTGCCCACCAGGTACACGATGCTGCGCGGCATCTTCATGCCGCCCGGCGTCACGCCCGACCAGCTCGCCTTCTACAAGGAGCTGATGACCAAGGTCGCGGCCACGCCGGACTGGAAGGAATACATGGAGAAGGGCGCCTTCAACCCGACCTTCATGACCGGCGATGCCTTCGCGAAGTGGCTCACCGAGGCCGAGGCCGCGCACCGCACGCTGATGTCCGACGCGGGCTTCCTCGCGAGCAACAAGTAGGTCGGCGCGGGCCGGCGACGACTGCCGCGCACGGCGGCAGCGGGCGCGTGCGCCGGGAGTGCGCGCCGATTTCCTTCCTTCCTTCCTTTCTTCTTCCACACAACCACGATGGGGGCTCCATGGAGCACGAACAATCATCCGAGGGCCCGGCTCGCACGGGCATCTCCACCCACCTCGTAGAAGCGGCGGTGGCCGTCGCGCTGCTGGCCATCGGCCTGGTGGTGGTGTTCGAGGCGCGCAAGCTAGGCGCAGGCTGGACCACCGACGGCCCGGGCGCCGGCTACTTCCCGTTCTTCATCGGCGTGATCATCACGATCTTGAGTGCGGGCATCCTCTACCAGTCGCTGCTGGGCAAGAGCCGCAACACCGCGGTCTTCGTCGACTCCGTACAGCTCAGGCGCGTGCTCTCGGTGCTGGTGCCGGCCACGGTCTACGTGCTGGCGATCGCCATCGTCGGCATCTACGTGGCGTCGGCGATCTACATCGCGCTCTTCATGATGGTGCTGGGCAAGTACGCGTGGTTCAAGAGCGTGTTCGCCGCGCTGGGCGTGAACACGCTCTTCTTCTGCATGTTCGAGGTCTGGTTCAAGGTGCCGCTCTTCAAGGGCGCGCTCGATCCGCTTCGATTCCTCGGCTACTGAACCCGACCCAAGGAGCACAAGCGAAATGGAAGAACTCAGTGCCCTGATGCAGGGCTTCTACGTGATCCTCTCGCCGATGAACATCGGCCTGATGTTCCTCGGCATCATCCTCGGCGTGCTGATCGGCGTGCTGCCGGGGCTCGGCGGCGCCAACGGCGTGGCGATCCTCCTGCCGCTCACCTTCACGATGTCGCCGACCTCGGCCATCATCATGCTGTCGTGCATCTACTGGGGTGCGCTCTTCGGCGGGGCCATCACCTCCATCCTGTTCAACATCCCGGGCGAGCCGTGGTCGGTGGCCACCACCTTCGACGGCTATCCGATGGCGCAGAACGGGCACGCCGGCGCGGCGCTCACCACCGCCTTCACATCGTCCTTCGTGGGCGCCTTCCTCGCGGTGGTGATGATCACCTTCCTTGCGCCGCTGGTCGCGAAGTTCGCGCTCAAGTTCGGCTCGCCCGAGTTCTTCGCGGTGTACCTGCTGACCTTCTGCAGCTTCGTGGGCATGGGCAAGGGCTCGCCCTTCAAGATCCTCGCGTCGATGGCGCTGGGCTTCGCGCTCGCCAGCGTGGGCATGGACACGGTCACGGGCCAGCTGCGCCTGACCTTCGGCCAGCCCGAGCTGATGCGCGGCTTCGACTTCCTGATCGCGGTGATCGGCCTCTTCGGCATCGGCGAGATCCTGCTGTCGATGGAAGAGGGCCTGAAGTTCTCGGGCAAGAGCGCGAAGATCGATCCCAAGGTGGTGTGGCAGACATGGAAGCAGCTGCCCAAGTACTGGCTGACCTCGATCCGCAGCTCGCTCATCGGCATCTGGATGGGCATCACGCCCGGTGGCGCCACGCCGGCCTCGTTCATGGCCTACGGCCTGGCCAAGAAGATGTCGAAGAAGGGTGCGAAGTTCGGCACCGGCGAGGCCGAAGGCGTGGTCGCGCCCGAGACCGCCGCGCACGCGGCGGGCACCAGCGCGCTGCTGCCGATGCTCGCGCTGGGCATTCCGGGCTCGCCCACCGCTGCGGTGCTGCTGGGCGGCCTGCTGATCTGGGGCCTGCAGCCCGGGCCGCTGCTGTTCGTCGAGCAGAAGGACTTCGTCTGGGGCCTCATCGCGAGCATGTACCTCGGCAACATCGTCGGGCTGATCGTGGTGCTGAGCACCGTGCCGCTGTTCGCATCGATCCTGCGCATTCCGTTCTCGATCATCGCGCCGGTGATCATCGTGATCTGCGCGATCGGCGCCTACACCGTGCACAACGCGATGCTCGACATCTGGTTCATGCTCGGCTTCGGCGTGCTGGGCTACCTGTTCAAGAAGCTCGACTTCCCGCTGGCGCCCCTGGTGCTGGCGCTCGTGCTCGGGGACAAGGCCGAAGACTCCTTCCGCCAGGCCATGCTGGTGTCGCAGGGCGACGTGATGGTGATGTTCTCGAACCCGCTGGTGGGCACCATCACCACGCTCGCGCTGGTGCTGCTGTTCTGGCCGCTGATCTCCAGGGCGCTCGCCTTCGTGAAGAAGCCGAAGAAGCCCGACGAGTTCGCTGTCGAGCGGCCGGTGGATTGATGACCAAGGAGGCCAGCACATGCCAGTGATCGCACTGACCCAGGAGATGGGCTCCCTCGCGAAGGATGTTTCGCTTCAGCTCGCCGAGACGCTGGGCCTCGCCGTGATGCGCCACGAGGTCATCGAGCACGTGGCGGAACGGATGCATGTTTCCACCAGCCTCATCGGCAGGCTGCGCAGCGGCAAGGCGGGGTTGGTGGAGCGCCTGACCACCGACAGGCGCAGCGTGGCGCTCTACACCGCGCAGGAGCTCTTCGCGCTGGCCGAGCGCGGCAACGTGGTGCTGCGCGGCTGGGGCGCCACCTGCCTGCTGCGGCCGGTGCCGCACGTGGTGTGCGTGCGCATCACGCGCTCGATGAAGAATCGCGTCGAGTGGCTGATGGCCGATCTCGAGACCGACGACGCCGAGTTCGCCGAAGCCGAGATCCGCCGCAGCGACCAGGCGCACGCCGCGCGAATGCACGCGCAGTTCGGCGTGGCCTGGGGCGACCCGGTGCTCTACGACCTGGTGCTCAACACCGACCGGCTCTCGGTGGAAAGCTGCGTGGAACAGATCAGGCTGATGGCGAGCCGCCCCGAGTTCGCCGAAACGCCGGCCTCGCGCACGAAGCTCTCCAACATGGCGCTCGAGGCCCGCGTGCACGCCGCGCTCAAGGAGCATGAGGCCACGCGCGACATCAACGTGACCATCACCGCGAACCAGGGCGAGCTGCTGCTGCGCGGGATCGTGCTGGACTCCGAGGAGCGATCGCAGGCCGAGGCTGTGGCGGCGGAGGTCCGGGGCGTGAGCGGCGTGCACAACCAGCTGAGGCTGATGGCGAGTACGCGGCGGTTTGCGTCGGCGAAGCAGACCTGAGCTCCGGGCTCCGGATTCGGTCTTGCTCCCTCTCCCGCAAGCGGGAGAGGGGACCAATACCAGTCGACAGCGCGATGCTTCGGCGCACCGGACCTGGGCTTTGCTCCTTCCCCTTCTGGGGGAAGGTCGGGATGGGGGCACTGGGCGGTAGATACGCCGACAGCCCTTGAAGCGCCCCGTGCCCCCACCCCAGCCCTCCCCCAGAGGAGGAGGGAGCAAGACGGCTCAGATCTTCCCGCGCTTCCTCAACCGGCTGAGCGTCTCCGCCGACAGGTTCAGATAGGAAGCCAGCTCCTTGCTGGGAATCCGGTCCACCAGTTCCGGATGCTTGCGCAGGAACCGGTGCACGCGCCCCGCCGCATCGAGCAGGTGCAGCGTGATCGTGTGGGCCATGATCTCGCTCATGCCGCGCATCACGAGGAACTCGAACAGTTCCTTCGTCTGCGGGTGCTTGTTCAGGAAGGCGATCCACTCCTTCAGCGGCAGGCTCGCCACGCGCGCCTTGGTCACGCAGACGATGCCGTAGGGCGTGGGCGTGCCCAGGCGCAGCGCGGCGTAGCTCGTCTCCATGTCGTTCTCGTCGGCGAAGCGAAGGATCATCTCCTTGCCTTCCGGGTTGCTCACCACCCGCTTGAGGATGCCGTCGAGGATGAAGTACTGCTCCATCTCCCGCACGCCCTGGTGCAGCAGGAACTCGCCCTTGTTGCCGTCGACGATGACCAGGTGCGCCTCGAGTTCGGTGCGGTCGGCTTCGTTCAGGTCCTTGAGAAGCACGTTCTGCCGCAGCTGGGCGCGAATGATGTTCTTCTCCGGATGGTTTTCCAACGTCGTCATGGTCACCGTCTTGCTCGAGTTCGCTGCCGGCGCCGCTCATCGGGGGCTGCGCCGTTTTCGGGAAAGTTGACCGAGGTCAACGGCCGAAAGTTTGGCCCGAATCATAGTCGCGGCTCGGACCTCGGCCATTCACCCATGCAGAAGGAGAGACATGTCTTCAGTCAGAACAGAGAAAGAGGCGACCACCACGCTGAGCGAAGCCCTCAAGCCCGCGAAAACCCGTGAAGCCGACGGCGACGCGGTGGTGCGCGCGCTCAAGAGCGTGACGGAAGACAGCGCGCCCGCGGGCGAGACCATCGACGGCTTCCACCTGGTCATCGATGCCCTCAAGCTCAACGGCATCGACACCATCTTCGGCCTGCCCGGCATCCCGATCACCGACCTCACGCGCATGGCCCAGGCCGAAGGCCTGCGCGTGATCTCCTTCCGCCACGAGCAGCACGCCGGAAACGCCGCCGCAGCAGCCGGCTTCCTCACGCAGAAGCCCGGCATCTGCCTGACGGTGTCGGCGCCCGGCTTCCTCAACGGCCTGACCGCGCTGGCCAACGCCACCACCAACTGCTTCCCGATGATCCTCATCAGCGGCTCCAGCGAGCGCGAGATCGTCGACCTGCAGCAGGGCGACTACGAGGAGATGGACCAGCTGGCCATCGCCAAGCCGCTGTGCAAGGCCGCCTTCCGCGTGCTGCATGCTCAGGACATCGGCGTGGGCATCGCGCGCGCCATCCGCGCCGCGCTGTCGGGCCGCCCGGGCGGCGTGTACCTCGACCTGCCGGCCAAGCTGTTCGCGCAGACCATGGACGCGGCTGCCGGCAAGGCCTCGCTCATCAAGGTGGTCGATGCCGCGCCGCGCCAGATCCCGGCGGCCGACGCGGTGCAGCGCGCGCTCGACATCCTCAAGGGCGCCAGGCGGCCGCTGATCCTGCTGGGCAAGGGCGCCGCCTACGCGCAGGCCGACGCCGACATCCGCGCGCTCGTCGAGAAGACGGGTATTCCCTACCTGCCGATGTCCATGGCCAAGGGCCTGCTGCCCGACACGCACGCGCAGTCGGCAGCCGCCGCGCGCTCCTACGTGCTGCAGGAGGCCGACGTGGTGGTGCTGATCGGTGCGCGCCTGAACTGGCTGCTCTCGCACGGCAAGGGCAAGACCTGGGCGCAGGAGAAGGGCGCCAAGCGCTTCATCCAGATCGACATCGCGCCGACCGAGATCGACAGCAACGTCGCCATCGAGGCGCCGGTGATCGGCGACATCGGCTCCTGCGTGGCCGCGCTGCTGGCCGGCATCGACGCCAAGTGGGCCAGGCCGCCGGCCGAGTGGACCGGCGCCATCGCCGAGCGCAAGGACAAGAACCTGTCGAAGATGGCCGCCACGCTGGCCGCGCGGCCCTCGCCGATGAACTTCCACAGCGCGCTGAGCGTGATCCGCGACCAGGTGAAGGCGCGGCCCGACGCCATCGTCGTCAACGAGGGCGCCAACACGCTCGACTTCGCGCGCAGCATCGTCGACATGTACGAGCCGCGCAAGCGCCTGGACGTGGGAACCTGGGGGATCATGGGCATCGGCATGGGCTTCTCCGTGGCCGCCGCCGTGGTCACGGGCAAGCCGGTGATCGCCATCGAGGGCGACAGCGCCTTCGGCTTCAGCGGCATGGAGGTGGAGACCATCTGCCGCTACAACCTGCCGGTCTGCGTGATCGTCTTCAACAACAACGGCGTCTACCGCGGCACCGACGTGAACCCCAGCGGCACGCCCGACGTGGCGCCCACGGTGTTCGTCAAGAACGCGCGCTACGACAAGCTGATGGAGGCCTTCGGCGGCGTCGGCGTGCACGCCACCACCGCCGACGAGCTGCAGAAGGCCCTGACCGAGGCCGTCGCCTCGGGCCGCCCGACCCTCATCAACGCCGTGATCGACGAGACGGCGGGCACCGAGAGCGGCCGCATCACGAGCCTGAACCCCGCCACGGCGAAGAAGAAGTAACCCGCGTTCCGTTTCATTCAAGGAGATATCCCAATGAGCAACAAGCCCCTCAACGGCATCAAGATCATCGACTTCACGCACGTGCAGGCCGGTCCCGCGTGCACCCAGCTGCTGGCCTGGTTCGGCGCCGACGTGATCAAGGTGGAGCGTCCGGGCGCGGGCGACGTCACGCGCTCGCAGCTGCGCGACATCCCGGAGGTCGACGCGCTGTACTTCACCATGCTCAACAGCAACAAGCGCTCGATCACGCTGGACACCAAGAAGCCCGAGGGCAAGGCCGTGCTGGAGAAGCTGATCCGTGAATCCGACGTGCTGGTGGAGAACTTCGGCCCCGGTGCGCTCGACCGCATGGGCTTCACCTGGGAACGCATCCAGGAGCTGAACCCCAAGATGATCGTCGCCTCGGTCAAGGGCTTCAGCGAAGGCCACCATTACGAGGACCTGAAGGTGTACGAGAACGTGGCGCAGTGCGCCGGCGGCGCCGCGTCCACCACCGGCTGGTGGAAGGGCGGCAACTCCGTGCCGACGATCTCGGCGGCGGCGCTGGGCGACTCCAACACCGGCATGCACCTGGCCATCGGCATCCTGACGGCGATCATCGGGCGCGAGCAGACCGGCAAGGGCCAGAAGGTGGCCTGCTCGATGCAGGACGCGGTGCTCAACCTGTGCCGCGTGAAGATGCGCGACCAGCAGCGCCTGGACAACGTGGGCTACCTCGAGGAGTACCCGCAGTACCCGCACGAGATGAGCGCGTTCGAGGACAAGGTCGTGCCGCGCGGGGGCAACGCCGGCGGCGGCGGCCAGCCGGGCTGGATCCTGAAGTGCAAGGGCTGGCAGACCGACCCCAACGCCTACATCTACTTCACGGTGCAGGGCCACGCCTGGGAGCCGATCTGCGAGGCGCTGGGCAAGCCCGAGTGGAAGACCGACCCCGACTACATGACGGCCAAGGCCCGCCAGCCGCACATCGAGCAGATATTCGCCACCATCGAGGACTTCATCAAGGACAAGACCAAGTTCGAGGCGGTGGACATCTTCCGCAAGTACGACATTCCCTGCGCCCCGGTGCTGTCGATGAAGGAACTGCTGCACGACGAGTCGCTGCGCAGGAGCGGCTCGATCGTCGAAGTGCCGCACAAGGAGCGCGGCAGCTACTGGACCATCGGCAGCCCGATCAAGTTCTCCGATCTCAAGCCCGAGGTCACCGCCTCGCCCCTGCTGGGCGAGCACACCGACGAGGTGCTGGCGGAACTGGGCTACAGCAAGGACCAGATCGAAAACCTGCACGCGGCCAAGGCAGTGTAGGAGGCTCACCCCCAGGCTTGCCCACTTCGTGTGGCAGCGCCAACCCCCTCGCAGGGGGCGACACCTGCGGCCCGGCCACGCCGGTTCCGCGGTGTCCCTGGAAGGATGCGACTGCGGTGGAGCCTGGATTTGAACGAAGCGCCGGAGGCACTCATGCAAGCGAATGTCGATTTCAAGCAGCTCGTCGAAGGCGCCGGCGATGCGATCATGGTGTGCGACGCGATGGGCGCGATCACGCTGTGGAACCGCGCGGCCGAACGCATCTTCGGCTTCGGCGAGGCCGAGGCCCTCGGCCAGTCGCTCGACCTGATCATTCCCCAGAGGCAGCGCCAGCGGCACTGGGAGGGCTATCACAAGACGATGGAAACCGGCGTCACCAGATACGGCGCCGACCTGCTGCGCGTGCCGGCCCTGCACAAGGACGGGCGCACGCTGTCGATCGCCTTCACGGTGTCGATGCTGTTCTCCGCCGATCGCGAGGTCACCGGCATCGTCGCCATCGTGCGCGACGAGACCGCCCGCTTCGCCGAGGAGCGCAAACTTCGCGCACGTCTGGTAGAAGTCGAAGCCACCACGATCAGAGAAGGAGACAGTCGATGAGCCAAGCACTCGAGGGCGTCCGTATCCTCGATTTCACCCACGTCCAGTCCGGTCCCACATGCACGCAGCTGCTGGCCTGGTTCGGCGCCGACGTGATCAAGGTCGAGCGGGCCGGGGAAGGCGACGCCACGCGCAGCCAGCTGCGCGACATTCCGGGCGCGGACAGCCTCTACTTCACGATGCTGAACCACAACAAGCGCTCGATCACGCTGGACACCAAGAACCCCAAGGGCAAGGAGGTTCTCGACAGCCTGATCAAGACCTGCGACGTGCTGGTCGAGAACTTCGCGCCCGGCGCGCTCGACCGCATGGGCATCACCTGGGCCCACATCCAGAAGCTCAACCCGCGCATGATCGTGGCCTCGGTCAAGGGCTTCGGCCCCGGCAAGTACGAGCACTGCAAGGTCTACGAGAACGTGGCCCAGTGCGCGGGCGGCGCGGCCTCCACCACCGGCTTCGAGGACGGCCCGCCGCTGGTCACCGGCGCGCAGATCGGCGACAGCGGCACCGGCCTGCACCTGGCGCTCGGCATCCTGGCGGCGCTCTTCCAGCGCAACAGCACCGGGCGCGGCCAGCAGGTGCTCGCGCCGATGCAGGACGCGGTGCTCAACCTGTGCCGCGTGAAGATGCGCGACCAGCAGCGGCTGGAGCGCACCGGCACCATGCACGAGTACCCGCAGTACCCCGACGGCAAGTTCGGCGACGCCGTGCCGCGCGCAGGCAACGCATCGGGCGGCGGCCAGCCGGGCTCCATCCTGAAGTGCAAGGGCTGGGAGACCGACCCGAACGCCTACATCTACTTCATCACGCAGGCGGCCGTGTGGCCCGCGGTGTGCAAGGTCATCGGCGAGGAAAGCTGGATCACCGACGAGGCCTACGCCACGCCGGCGGCGAGGTTGCTGCACCTGAAGCCGATCTTCGCGCGCATCGAGCAGTGGACCATGACCAAGACCAAGTTCGAGGCCATGGACATCCTCAACGAGTACGACATCCCGTGCGGGCCGATCCTCTCGATGAAGGAGATCGCGGCGGACGAATCGCTGCGCGAGACCGGCACCATCGTCGAGGTCGACCACCCCGTGCGCGGCAAGTACCTGACGGTGGGCAACCCCATCAAGATGTCCGACAGCCCGACGGTGGTGAAGCGTTCGCCATTGCTCGGCGAACACACCGAGGAAGTGCTGAGGCAGCTCGGCTACAGCGCGGACGACCTTGAGACCTTGCGGGTCGAGCGCGTGATCTGAGGCGCGGCGCAGGCCCGCCTTCCCTTTCATCTTCGAGTCTTTGCGACAGCGCCGCCCGCGGGCGGCGCGGAGGATTGCTGCGCCTTTCAATTCGCGCGTTCGCCATCCATAACTCATGGCGAATGGTTTTTATAAATTGATTTAATTTTTATTTATCGTCCATCGATCCTACATTTTGAACTCGCCGGAATTTCTCGATCAATTCAACCTGTTCGGCATTCATTCAAGGAGAAGATCATGGAAAACCATTCGCCCGCCCAATACTGGCGCGACGAAATCGAGCGCAATGCCTACAACGCCGCATTCTTCGAACTGGGACTGCGCTGGCACTGGGACGGCGAGACCTACGACCGCCTGATGGGCCTGGGCCAGGACGCGAGCGAGCGCATCGGCCATTACCTGAAGACCCACCAGCCGCACCTGCTGAAGGCCTACGACGCCGAATTCCTGGCGCTCGCCATCGAGCAGAAGAAGGAAATCCACAAGAAGCGGGAAATGGCTTCGTCGAGCTATTTCAATTGGGCCGAAAGCCACGGCGTCGAGCTTGGAGCCTGAATTTCTCCAATTCAGCTGAATAACGCCTTCCGACCATGAACATCCACGAATTCCAGGGCAAGGAAGTGCTGTGCCAATACGGCGTGGCGACCCCTCGCGGATTCGTCTGCCGCTCGCCCGACGAGGCGGCCGATGCCGCCGCCCGCATCGGCGGGCGCGCCTGGGTGGTCAAGGCCCAGATCCATGCGGGCGGCCGCGGCAAGGGCGGCGGCGTGAAGCCGGCCTGGTCGGTGGACGAGGTGCGGCGCCATGCCGGCCAGATGCTGGGCATGACGCTGAGGACGCCGCAGACCGGCCCCGAGGGCCGCGTCGTGAAGCAGCTGCTGGTGGAGGAGAGCGTGGAGATCGACAAGGAGCTGTATCTCGGCTTCGTGGTCGACCGCAATTCGCAGCGCGTGGCGCTCATGGCCTCCAGCGAAGGCGGCATGGACATCGAGGAGGTGGCCGCGCGCTCGCCCGAGAAGATCCACCGGCTCTTCATCGACCCCCTCGCCGGCCTTGGCGTGGCCGATGCCGATGGCATCGCGCGGCGCATCGGCATCGCCGACCGCTCGGTGGCGCAGGCGCGCATGCTGATGCAGAAGCTCTGGCAGGCCTTCGATGGCAGCGACGCATCGCTGGCGGAAATCAACCCGCTGGTGCTCACCCGCGACGGTCGCGTGATCGCGCTGGACGCCAGGTTCGACTTCGACGACAACGCGCTCTTCCGCCAGCCCGGCATCGCCGCGATGCGCGACCTCGACGAGGAAGACCCGGTGGAGATCGAGGCGTCGAGTGCCGGCCTCTCGTACATCGCGCTCGACGGCGACATCGGCTGCCTCGTCAACGGCGCCGGCCTCGCGATGGCGACCATGGACGCGATCAAGCTCTACGGCGGCGAGCCCGCCAACTTTCTCGACGTGGGCGGCGGCGCGACGGCCGACAAGGTGGCCGAGGCCGTGCGGCTGATGCTGCGCAACCCCAGGCTCAAGGCCGTGCTGGTCAACATCTTCGGCGGCATCATGAAGTGCGACGTGATCGCGCACGGCGTGGTCGACGCGGTGCGCGAGACCGGCCTCAGGGTGCCGCTGGTCGTGCGCATGAAGGGCACCAACGAGGACCTGGGCCGGACCATCCTCGCGCAGTCGGGGCTGTCGATCATCAACGCCGACGACATGGCCGAGGCCGCGCAGCGCGCCGTCGGCGCGGCCGGCAACTGGGAGCGCCGACGATGAAGCGCCCATTCCCCAAACCGATGGAGGCCGCGCCATGTCCATCCTGATCGACAGGCACACCCGCGTCATCACGCAGGGCATCACCGGCAGGACGGGCCAGTTCCACACGCAGGCCTGCCTCGAATACGGCAACGGCAGGCACTGCTTCGTGGCCGGGGTCAATCCGCTGAAGGGCGGCCAGTCGATGGCCGGCATCCCGATCTTCGGCACGGTGAAGGAGGCCAAGGCGCAGACCGGCGCGACCGTCTCCGTGATCTACGTGCCGCCGGCCTTCGCCGCAGCCGCCATCGACGAGGCGGTGGACGCGGAGCTCGACCTCGTCATCTGCATCACCGAAGGCATCCCGGTGCGCGACATGATCCGCACGCGCCACCGCATGCAGGGCCGCAAGACGCTGCTGCTGGGGCCCAACTGCCCGGGGCTCATCACGCCCGGCGAGATCAAGATCGGCATCATGCCCGGCCACATCCACCAGCGCGGGCGCATCGGCGTGGTCTCGCGCTCGGGCACGCTGACCTACGAGGCCGCGAGCCAGCTCGCGAGCTTCGGCATCGGGCAGTCGACGGTGGTGGGCATCGGCGGCGATCCGGTGGGCGGGCTGCGGCACATCGACGTGCTGAAGATGTTCAACGACGACCCGCGCACCGACGCCGTGATCATGGTCGGCGAGATCGGCGGCGACGCCGAGGAGCAGTGCGCCCGCTGGATCCGCGACCACATGACCAAGCCCGTGGTCGGCTTCATCGCGGGCGCCAGCGCACCGCCCGGCAAACGCATGGGCCATGCGGGCGCCATCGTCTCGGGCGGCCGCGGCACCGCGCAGGAAAAGCTCGCGGTGATGAAGGAATGCGGCATCCACGTCACGCGCAATCCGGCGGAGATGGGAAAGCTGCTCGCCTCGCTCGTGGTGCCCGACTACCTGCCGTTCGACTGACCGCGGCGAACCCGAATCCTCGACATCCAGAAAGACGACAACAACATGGAACAGCAGCAGCAACAGACGCAGAAATGGGTCCGCTTCGAGCACGCCGGCGGCATCGGCTTCGGCACGCTCGAAGGCGACGCGGTGCACGAGCGGCAGGGCGACATGTTCGCCAGCTCCGAGCCCACGGGCCGCGTGTTCGCGCTTGCGGGGCTGCAGCTGCTCACGCCCACCGAACCCACCAAGGTGATCGCGCTGTGGAACAACTTCCATGCGCTCGGCGCCAAGCTGAACCTGCCGGTGCCTGCCGAGCCGCTGTACCTGCTGAAGACGCCCAACTCCTACCTTGCGCCCGGCAGGCCCATCCGCAAGCCGCTGTGCGACGGCAAGGTGGTGTTCGAGGGCGAGCTCGGCATCGTCATCGGCAAGACCGCCACCGCCGTTTCGGAAGCCGATGCGCTCGACCATGTGTTCGGCTACACCTGTGCCAACGACGTGACGGTGGCCGACATCCTCCATCGCGACGCCTCCTTCGCGCAGTGGGTGCGCGCCAAGGGCTTCGACACCTTCTGCCCCATGGGCCCGGTGGTGGCCACCGGCCTCGACCCCACCACGCTCACCGTGACCACGCTGCTCAACGGCGAGGTGCGCCAGGACTACCCCATCAGCGACATGCGCTTCTCCGTGCAGCAGCTCGTGAGCCTCATCTCGCAGGACATGACGCTGCACCGCGGCGACGTGATCCTCTGCGGCACCTCGATCGGCGTCGGCTCCATGAAGCCCGGCAGCCTCGTGGAGATCGAGATCGGCGGCATCGGAAAGCTCGGCAACCGCTTCGGCTGAACGCAGCCGAAGGGTCGCGCAAGAAATTCAACTCTTGGGGATCGACATGAAGATTGCAATCATCGGCGCAGGCGCCATCGGCGGACTGGTTGGCGCGAAGCTCGCGCTGGCCGGCGAGGACGTCACGTTCATCGTGCGCGGCGCCAACCTCGACGCCATATCGCGCAACGGCATCAAGCTGGTCTCGGCCGAGGGCGAGGAGCAGGTGGCGCGCAACGTGAAGGCCACCGACCGCTACGACGAGGCGGGCCCGCAGGACATCGTCGTGCTCGCGATGAAGGCCCACCAGGTCGAGGCCGTGGCGAACGACGTGCCCAGGCTCTTCGGGCCCGACACCGTGGTCGTGACCATGCAGAACGGCATTCCGTACTGGTACTTCCACAAGCACGGCGGCACGCTCGAAGGCACGCCGGTGCGCAGCGTCGATCCTTCTGGCACCGTCGCGGCGAAGATCCCGGCCCAGCGCGTGATCGGCTGCGTGGTCTACCCCGCGTCGGAGCTCGTCGCGCCGGGCGTGGTGCGGCACATCGAGGGCGACCGCTTCCCGGTGGGCGAGCTCGACGGCTCGGCGAGCGAGCGCGTGAATCGCGTCTCGGCCTGCTTCACCGGTGCGGGCTTCAAGGCGCCGGTGCTCGACAACATCCGCGCCGAGATCTGGCTCAAGCTGTGGGGCAACCTGACCTTCAACCCGATCAGCAGCCTCTCGCATTCCACGCTCGTCGACATCTGCCAGTACCCGCCTTCGCGCGAGCTGGCCGCCGCGATGATGCGCGAGGCCCAGGCCGTCGCGCACAAGCTCGGCATCGAGTTCCGCGTGACGCTCGAAAAGCGCATCGCCGGCGCGGAGAAGGTCGGCAAGCACAAGACCTCGATGCTGCAGGACGTGGAAGCGGGCCGCGCGCCAGAGATCGACGCGCTGGTCGGCGCGGTGGTCGAACTGGCCCGGCTCACCGAGACGCCGACGCCGCACATCGACACCGTCTACAGCCTCGTGAAGCTGCTCGCGCGCACGATGGAAGACCAGCGCGGTCGCGTCAAGCTGCACGAGCTGGCGGCATGAGCGCCAGGTCTTTCTCCCTCTCCCCTCGGGGAGGGGGCAGGGGTGAGGGGGAGGGCCTTCGCATCGACCCTGTCTCGACCACTGTCGCCGGTCCTCACCCCAGTCCTCTCCGCAGCGGAAGAGGGAGCAAGGCCCCAGGTTCCGAGGTGGTTCGATGAGACGCACGCGCAGCGCGAAGATCGTCGCCACCCTCGGTCCTGCCACCAGCGACGAGCAGGCCATCCGTGCGCTGTTCGGCCGGGGCGTGGACGTGTTCCGGCTCAACCTGAGCCACGGCACGCAGCACGACCATGCACGGCGCATCGAGACCATCCGCCGCCTCGAGAAGGAACACGGCAGGCCCATCGGCATTCTGCTCGACCTGCAGGGGCCCAAGCTGAGGCTGGGCAGCTTCGAGGGCGGGCGGGCGCACCTCGATGCGGGCACGCGCTTCCGGCTCGACATGGACGAGGCCGCAGGCAACGCACGCCGCGCGCCGCTGCCGCATCCGGAAATCTTCGCGGCGCTGCAGGACGGCACCGAGCTGCTGCTCGACGACGGCAAGCTGCGCCTGCGCGTGGACAGCCACGGCAACGACTTCGCCGAGACCACGGTGCTGGTCGGCGGACCCGTCTCCGACCGCAAGGGGGTCAACGTGCCGAGCGTGCTGCTGCCGATCTCGCCGCTCACGCCGAAGGACCGCGAAGACCTGGCCTTCGGCCTGTCGATGGGCGTGGACTGGGTCGCGCTCTCCTTCGTGCAGCGGCCCGAGGACATCGAGGAGGCGCGCACCATCGTCGGCGCGCGTGCCTGGATCATGGCCAAGCTGGAGAAGCCCGCCGCCATCGAGCATCTGGATGCGATCGTGTCGTTGTGCGACGGCATCATGGTGGCGCGCGGCGACCTCGGCGTGGAGCTGCCGCCCGAGCAGGTGCCGGAGCTGCAGCGGCTGATCGTGCGCGCCTGCCGCAGGCGCGGAAAGCCGGTGGTGGTGGCCACGCAGATGCTCGAATCGATGATCGCCTCGCCGGTGCCCACGCGTGCGGAGGTGTCGGACGTGGCGACCGCCGTGTACGACGGCGTCGACGCAGTGATGCTCTCGGCCGAGTCGGCCTCGGGCAGGTACCCGCTGGAGGCGGTGGCGATGATGGACCGCATCGTCGAGCGGGTGGAGGCCGATCCCTCGTACCGCGCGGGCATCGACGCCACGCACGATGCGGCGCTGTCGACCACGGCCGATGCGGTGTGCGCATCGATGCGTCAGGTGGCGTCGCTGCTCGCGCCGGCCGCCACCGTGACCTACACCTCGTCTGGCTTCACGAGCCTGCGCGCGGCGCGCGAGCGCCCGGCCGTGCCCATCCTGAGCCTCACGCCCGACCTGGCCGCCGCGCGGCGCATGGCGATGGTGTGGGGCGTGCATGCGGTGCTCGTCGACGACGTGCGCGACGTGGCGGAGATGATCGAGTGCGCCTGCCGAACGGCGCGCGCCGAGGGCTTCGCGAAGGAAGGCGACGACGTGGTGGTGGTGGCGGGCCTGCCCTTCGGGCAATCGGGCACCACCAACCTGCTGCACGTCGCCCGGATACCGCGCTGAGCGCTGTTGCTGGCAGCTGCGATGAAGCATGCGACCTTGCGCCAGCTGAAGGTCTTCGAGGCGGTGGCGCGGCTGCTGAGCTTCTCGCGCGCGGCCGAGGAGCTTCACCTCACGCAGCCTGCGGTCTCCACGCAGGTGCGCAAGCTCGAGGAGCATGCGGACAACGCGCTCTTCGAGCAGTTCGGCAAGAAGATCTACCTCACGCCCGCGGGCAACGAGCTGCTGCAGATCAGCCGGTCGATCATCCAGCAGTTCGAGGCGGCCGAGAACGCGATGATGCAGTTCAAGGGCGTCTCCGGCGGCAAGCTCAACGTGGGCGTGATCAGCGCGGGCGACTACTTCTTCCCGCGCCTGCTGGTGGAGTTCGCGAGCCGCCATCAGGGCGTGACGCTGAACTTCACCGTGCACAACCGCGCGGGGCTCCTGACCCACATCGCCGAGAACCTCACGGACCTCGCGATCATGGTGCGCCCGCCCACCGACCTCGACACCGTCAACCAGCCCTTCGCGCCGCACCCCTACGTGATCGTCGCGGCGCCCGGCCATCCGCTGGCACGAGAGAGAAACATCCCGCGGGCGCGGCTGATGCGCGAGCCCTTCGTGGTGCGGGAGAAGGCGTCCGACACCTGGCACTCGATGGAGGACGGCTTCGGCGGCGACCTGAGCGGCATCAACGTCGCGATGGAGATACGCAGCACCGAGACCATCAAGCAGGCGGTGATCGCAGGCATGGGCGTGAGCTTCGTGTCGGCCCACACCGTGAGCCAGGAACTGCGCACGGGCAGCCTCTGCGTGCTCGACGTGGAAGGCTTTCCGCTGATGCTCAACTGGTACGTGGTGCATCGCCGCAGCAAGCGGCTGCCGCCGGTGGCGCAGGCCTTCAAGGACTTCCTGCTGAGCGACGGGCCCGCGTTGATCTCGCAGATCGTTCCCTTCGAGTGCCCCAATGAAAAAGAGCGCGGCGAGTGACTCGCGCGCGCTCCTTGCGGGGGCTTGATGTGCTGCGGCGTACGGCTGTTCAGCGCTGCACGAACGACGAGCGGCGCTGCATCAGCGCGGCGCGTGCGGCCTTGTAGAAGATCACGATGGGCATCACGGCGAACAACTCGCGCATGACGTTGCCGGCGGTCGACGAAGAGGCGGGGGCGCGCAGGGCGTTGGAATCGAGGGTGGTGTGGCTCATTTGCTTGCTCCAAAAAAGAATCTGAAACTGAATCGGAAAGACCGAAGGGATTACCCTGAATTTTAGGGTTTACCCTAGACGAGGGCAAACGCGATTTTTGCGTTTCTTGACCCAGGTCAATTTTTTCGGTGTCGGACAGATTCCCTTCCTGCGTGCGAACTTCGGCTGCCAGAGCCATTCGCACGCACGCGCGCAGATCGCACGACGCGCGCCAAAGCCATCGTCGAGGCCGCTGAAGACCATCGCGAGATCGATCGACGGTACATGCCATGCATCACGCATGGATCATCGAAATCGCATCATCGATTCCTCTTCCGTCATGCACCGCGCATCGTGCGATGCGTGCCGATGCCACTGCTCATTGCACCTGCGTTCATCGGCGTGATCGCGCGTCGTGCAAGCAGCGATTCGATGCACTGCCCGTGCTAGGGATATCACGGGGGTTTCGAGAGAGCGCGATTCGTGTGAACTTGACTGAGGTCAAGAGTTTTTGACTCGCTCGGTCCGACAGTCATCCACGCGCAGACAACTGGTGATTCCCATGCCGTGTATCGATGTCAACGAAGCCTCGTCGCCCGTCGATGCGCACAGATCGCTCGACTGATTGCTCAGCTTTGCAGCCTGTCGGATTTCAACGAAAACACCAAGGACAACTCCATGACTCGGCCCACCTCAACGATCGCAGGTTCCAACCCCGCGATGTACCCTCCGTCCGAAACCTATGGCGCCAGCGCGACCCGATCCGAGGCGTATCGATGGGGTCAGCTGCTCATCGGCATCGTCTGCATGGCGATGATCGCGAACCTGCAGTACGGCTGGACGCTCTTCGTCAATCCGATCGCCGACAAGCACGGCTGGAGCCGCGCCGCGATCCAGGTCGCGTTCACCATCTTCGTCCTTACCGAAACCTGGCTCGTGCCCATCGAGGGCTACCTCGTCGACCGCTTCGGTCCGCGTCCTGTGGTGCTGGTGGGCGGCGTGCTGTGCGGCGTGGGCTGGGTGCTCAACTCGTTCGCCGATTCGCTCGGGATGCTGTACGTCGCTGCGGCCATCGGCGGCATCGGCGCGGGTGCGGTCTACGGCACCTGCGTGGGCAATGCGCTCAAGTGGTTCCCCGACCGGCGCGGCCTCGCGGCAGGCATGACCGCGGCGGGCTTCGGTGCCGGCTCCGCGCTCACGATCATCCCGATCTCCGCGATGATCAAGTCCAGCGGCTACGAGGCGGCCTTCCTGTACTTCGGGATCGGGCAGGGGCTGATCGTGTTCCTGCTCGCATGGCTGCTGACCCGCGCACCGGACCATGCCAAGTCGTCCGGCACCCGCAACGTGCAGCAGTCGCGTCGCGACTACGCGCCCTCCGAGGTGCTGCGCTCACCGGTGTTCTGGGTGATGTACGCGATGTTCGTGATGGTGGCGGCCGGCGGCCTGATGGCCACCGCGCAGCTCGCGCCCATCGCCAAGGACTTCAAGATCATCGACGTGCCGGTCAACATCATGGGCCTGGTGCTGCCCGCGCTGACCTTCGCGCTGGCCATCGACCGCGTGCTCAACGGCCTCACGCGGCCCTTCTTCGGATGGGTGTCGGACAAGATCGGCCGCGAGCAGACCATGTTCATCGCCTTCGCGATCGAGTCGGTCGGCATCCTGATGCTCTACCACTACGGCCAGAACCCGCTGCTGTTCGTGATCCTCACGGGCATCGTGTTCTTCGCCTGGGGCGAGATCTACAGCCTGTTCCCCTCGACCTGCGCCGACACCTTCGGATCGAAGTACGCGGCCTCCAACGCCGGCATGCTCTACACCGCCAAGGGCACGGCCTCGCTGCTGGTGCCGCTGTCGAGCGTGCTGGCCGCCTCCACCGGCAGCTGGCAGGCCGTCTTCATCGCGGCCAGCGCGGTCAACGCGCTCGCGGCGCTGATGGCCTGGTTCGTGCTGCGGCCGATGCGCCGCAGGCACATCGAGGCGAGCCGCGCCGACTAGGTCGGAGAACACCTGGACACCACGCGAAGCGCCTGCACCGGTACCATCCGCACAAGCCGTCTTCCCCACACACGGCCCCGCCATGAAGATGGCGGGGCCTTTTGCCGATGAACAGGAGCCTTTGCAGTGACGATCTACCGACTTGATGCGCATGAACCGGCCATCGACGCCAGCGCCCGCGTGGCCGAGAGCGCCAGCGTGATCGGCCAGGTCGTGCTCGCGGCCGGCAGCCGAATCGGCGCGCACTCGGTGCTGCGCGGCGACAACGAGCCCATCACCGTCGGCCGCGGCAGCCAGGTGGAGGCGGGCGTGATGCTGCATGCCGACCCCGGCTTCCCGCTCACCATCGGCGCCGACGTGACGGTGGGCCCGCACGTGATGCTGCACGGCTGCACCGTGGGGGACGGCGCCGCCATCGGCGAGAACACCGTCGCGCTCAACGGCTCGGTGGTGGGCCGCGGCTGCATCGTCGAGCCCGGTTCGCTGCTCACCGAAGGCAAGGTCTTTCCCGACCGTTCGCGCATCGCGGGCCGCCCCGCGAAGGTCGCCGGCGAGGTGAGCGACGAAGAGGCGCAAGCGCAGCTGCGCAGGGCGCGCGAAGCCGCCGCCCGCTAGGGTCTTTCCGACAGTTCTTGCGGTCCTTGCGAACCCTGCACGCCCGCAGGGTTTGTGCGCATTGGCACCGTGCCTGTTTCGGCGGAAATTGACTTGTGTCAAGGCCCCCGACGCCCGATTCATCGACATTGGTCCCCAAGCGGACCACCACGGGATTCGCGTCGAATTCGAGACGCCGGGCCCGTGACGGAACCACGATGAAACCAGCTCCGCCTGCAGGCCCCCGAGGCTTCATGCAGCGGCGGAGCAGATCGGACGGACCATGAGACAAGAACAGGTTCAGCAGGCGCAGCAGGGGGACGAGACGCAAGAGCTCGCCACGGTGCGGCGCATCCTGCAGGCGCACGAGAACGAACCCGGCGCGCTGCTGCCGATACTGCACGACGTGCAGGACGCGCTCGGCCACATTCCCGCGAACGCGGTGCCGGTCATCGCCGAGGCGCAGAACCTCTCGCGCGCCGAGGTGCACGGCGTGGTCACCTACTACCACCACTTCCGCAGCGCGCCCGCCGGCCGCCACGTGATCCAGATCTGCCGCGCCGAGGCGTGCCAGTCGATGGGCGCCGATGCGCTGCTGGCCCATGCCGAACTGCGGCTGGGCTGCAGCGCGCACGGCACCACGAAGGACGGCGCCTTCACGCTGGAGCCGGCCTTCTGCCTCGGCCTGTGCGCCTCCTCGCCTGCGATGACGCTGGACGACCAGCCGCACGCGCGCGTGACACCCCGCACGTTCGACGCGCTCCTCGCGCAGGTCGCCCCATGAGCACCATCACCGTCTACGTTCCGCGCGACTCGGCCGCGCTCGCCGTCGGAGCCGACAGCGTGGCCCGGCGCATCGCCAAGGAAGCGGCCGCGCGCGGGCTGATGCTCGAGATCGTGCGCAACGGCTCGCGCGGCATGTTCTGGCTCGAGCCGCTGGTGGAGGTGAACACGCCCGCCGGCCGCATCGCCTACGGGCCGGTGACGCCCGACGACGTGGCGGGCCTGTTCGACGCCGGCTTCCTCACCGGCGGCAGGCATCCGCTCGCGCTCGGTCCGACAGAGGAGATCCCGTACCTGAAGAAGCAGGAGCGCCTGACCTTCTCGCGCATGGGCATCACCGACCCGGTCTCGCTCACCGACTACCAGGCCTACGAAGGATTCGCCGGCCTGCGCCGTGCGCTGGCGCTCGAGCCCGGCGAGATCGTGCAGCAGGTGCTCGACTCCGGCCTGCGCGGGCGCGGCGGCGCGGCCTTTCCGGCGGGCATCAAGTGGAAGACGGTGCTGGGCACGGCGGCGGCGCAGAAGTACATCGTCTGCAATGCCGACGAGGGCGACTCGGGCACCTTCTCCGACCGCATGACGATGGAGGGCGACCCCTTCATGCTGATCGAGGGCATGACCATCGCGGGCCTGGCCACCGGCGCGACGAAGGGCTACATCTACGTGCGTTCCGAGTACCCGCATGCGATCGCGACGCTGAACGAGGCCATCCGCGTTGCCGAGGCTGCGGGCTTTCTCGGCGACAACATCCTGCGTTCGGGCAAGCGCTTCTCGCTCGAAGTGCGAAAGGGCGCGGGCTCGTACGTGTGCGGAGAAGAGACGGCGCTGCTCGAGAGCCTGGAAGGCAAGCGCGGCATCGTGCGCGCCAAGCCGCCGCTGCCGGCCATCGAGGGGCTGTTCGGGCGGCCGACGCTCATCAACAACGTCATCACGCTGGCGAGCGTGCCGCTGATCCTCGCGCGCGGCGCGGCCTTCTACCGCGACTATGGCGTGGGCCGCTCGCGCGGCACGCTGCCGATGCAGCTGGCCGGCAACATCAGGTACGGCGGCCTGGTCGAGAAGGCCTTCGGCGTCACGCTGCGCGAGCTGCTCTACGACTACGGCGGCGGGTCGGCCTCGGGCCGGCCGATCAAGGCGGTGCAGGTCGGCGGCCCGCTGGGCGCATACCTGCCCGAATCGAAGTGGGACCTGCCGCTCGACTACGAGGCCTACTCGGCCGTCGGCGGCACCGTGGGCCACGGCGGCATCGTGGTGCACGACGACACGGCCGACCTCTCGAAGCTCGCGCGCTACGCCATGGAGTTCTGCGCGCTCGAATCCTGCGGCAAGTGCACGCCCTGCCGCATCGGCTCGACCCGCGGCGTGGAGGTCATCGACAAGATCCGCAGCAACCAGAACCGCCCGCAGCAGGTGATGCTGCTGCGCGACCTGTGCGACACGATGGTCCACGGCTCGCTGTGCGCCATGGGCGGCATGACGCCGTTCCCGGTGCTTTCGGCGCTGGATCATTTCCCGCAGGACTTCGGCATCGAAGCGCCCGATCGCAAGGCTGCGTGACATGCCCACCCCCGTCGCCTGCTCACTTCGTGTAGCCGCCTCCCCCTCGAGAGGGCAACACCGGTGGCCCGGCAAAGCCGGTTCCACGGTGTTCCGCGACCCAGGGGCGGGCGCCGCAGGTGTGAGGGAGCCGGTTCGCGCTTCGCACGGCCGTGGTGAATTGCCAGATCAGAGAGAAAGCTAAAGACATGTTGGACCATCTCAAGGACATCGACTACGGCACCCCCAGGCGCGAATCGGAGCGCGAGGTGACGCTGGAGATCGACGGCAACGAAGTCACGGTGCCCGCGGGCACATCGCTGATGCGCGCGGCGGTGGATGCGGGCATCCAGGTGCCCAAGCTCTGCGCCACCGACAGCCTGGAGCCCTTCGGCTCGTGCCGGCTGTGCCTGGTCGAGATCGAAGGGAGGCGGGGCTTCCCGGCCTCGTGCACCACGCCCGCCGAGGCCGGCATGAAGGTGCGCACGCAGACGCCGAAGCTGCAGGAGCTGCGCAAGGGCGTGATGGAGCTCTACATCTCCGACCATCCGCTGGACTGCCTCACCTGCTCGGCCAACGGCAACTGCGAGCTGCAGGACATGGCGGGCGTGACCGGCCTGCGCAACGTGCGCTACGGCTTCGACGGTGCCAACCACCTGAAGAGCGAGAAGGACGAGTCGAACCCCTACTTCAGCTACGACCCGTCGAAGTGCATCGTGTGCAACCGCTGCGTGCGCGCCTGCGAGGAAACGCAGGGCACCTTCGCGCTGACCATCAGCGGCCGCGGCTTCGAGTCGCGCGTGTCGCCGGGCCAGGACGAGGCCTTCATGGACTCGGAATGCGTGAGCTGCGGCGCCTGCGTCGAGGCCTGCCCCACCGCCACGCTGCAGGAGAAGTCGGTGATCTGGCTCGGCCAGCCCGAGCACAGCGTGATCACCACCTGCGCCTACTGCGGCGTGGGCTGCGCCTTCAAGGCCGAGATGAAGGGCAATGAAGTGGTGCGCATGGTGCCGTGGAAGGACGGCAAGGCCAACGAGGGCCACTCCTGCGTCAAGGGCCGCTTCGCCTGGGGCTACGCCACGCACCAGGACCGCATGCTCAAGCCGATGATCCGCAAGAACATCAGCGACCCGTGGCAGGAGGTGAGCTGGGAGACCGCGCTCAACTACGCCGCGAGCGAGTTCAAGCGCCTGCAGTCCAAGTACGGCCGCGACTCCATCGGCGGCATCACCTCCTCGCGCTGCACCAACGAGGAGACCTACCTCGTGCAGAAGCTGGTGCGCGCCGCCTTCGGCAACAACAACGTCGACACCTGCGCGCGCGTGTGCCATTCGCCCACTGGCTACGGCCTGAAGCAGACGCTGGGCGAATCGGCGGGCACGCAGACCTTCGCCTCGGTGGACAAGGCCGACGTGATCATGGTGATCGGCGCCAACCCGACCGACGGCCACCCGGTGTTCGCCTCGCGCATGAAGAAGCGGCTGCGCCAGGGCGCCAAGCTGATCGTGGTCGACCCGCGCCGCATCGACATCGTGAAGTCGCCGCACATCGAGGCGGCGCACCACCTGCAGCTGCGCCCCGGCACCAACGTGGCGGTGGTCACGGCGCTGGCGCACGTCATCGTGACCGAAGGGCTGATGGCCGACGAGTTCGTGGCCGAGCGCTGCGACACCGCTTCTTTCAAGGAGTGGAAGTCGTACGTCGAACGCCCCGAGCAGTCGCCCGAGGCCACCGAGGCGGTGACCGGCGTGCCGGCCGCCGAGATGCGCGCGGCCGCGCGGCTCTTCGCCACCGGCGGCAATGCCGCCATCTACTACGGCCTGGGCGTGACCGAGCACAGCCAGGGCTCGACGACGGTGATGGGCATCGCGAACCTCGCGATGGTCACCGGCAACGTCGGCCGCGAGGGCGTGGGCGTGAACCCGCTGCGCGGCCAGAACAACGTGCAGGGCTCCTGCGACATGGGCTCCTTCCCGCACGAGCTGCCGGGCTACCGGCATGTGTCGGACAGCACCACGCGCTCTTCGTTCGAGGCCGCCTGGGGCGTGCCGATCGACCCCGAGCCGGGGCTGCGCATTCCCAACATGTTCGACGCCGCGATCGGCGGCAGCTTCAAGGGCCTCTACTGCGAGGGCGAGGACATCGTGCAGTCCGACCCCAACACGCAGCACGTGGCCGCCGCGATGATGGCCATGGAATGCGTGGTGGTGCAGGACATCTTCCTCAACGAGACCGCCAAGTACGCGCACGTGTTCCTGCCGGGCTCCTCCTTCCTCGAGAAGGACGGCACCTTCACCAACGCCGAGCGCCGCATCTCGCGCGTGCGCAAGGTGATGCCGCCCAAGGCCGGCCTCGCCGACTGGGAGGTGACGGTGAAGCTCGCGCAGGCACTCGGCTACCCGATGGACTACGAGAGCCCCGAGGAGATCATGGACGAGATCGCCGCGCTCACGCCCACCTTCCGCGGGGTGAGCTACAAGCGCCTCGACGAGCTCGGCAGCATCCAGTGGCCCTGCAACGAGAACGCGCCCGAGGGCACGCCCACCATGCACATCGACCGCTTCGTTCGCGGCAAGGGCAAGTTCATCGTCACGCAGTACGTGGCGACCGACGAGAAGGTCACGCGCCGGTTCCCGCTGCTGTTGACCACCGGGCGCATCCTCTCGCAGTACAACGTGGGCGCGCAGACGCGGCGCACCGAGAACAACCAGTGGCACAGCGAGGACCGCCTGGAAATCCATCCTCATGACGCCGAGGAGCGCGGCGTGAAGGAAGGAGACTGGGTCGGCATCCAGAGCCGCGCGGGCGAGACGGTGCTGCGCGCCACGGTGTCCGAGCGCATGCAGCCGGGCGTGGTCTACACCACCTTCCACTTCCCCGAGTCGGGCGCGAACGTGATCACCACCGACAACTCCGACTGGGCCACCAACTGCCCCGAGTACAAGGTCACCGCGGTGCAGGTGACGCCGGTGATGCAGCCCTCGGCCTGGCAGCAGGAGTACAGCCGCTTCAACCGGAAGCAGCACGACCTGCTCGCCGCCGCCTCGCAGCACGGCAACGAGACGGTGCCGGCCAAGTGAGGATGCACCGCGCATGACCATGCAGGCCGCCGACACCGTCCGCTTCTGCGAAGGCGCGCAGCTGCTGCCCGTGCGCGGCGTACGCGGCGGCCGGCCCTTCGACGTGCAGGACTGGGTGGCCGAGGAAGTGCCGGTGGCGCTCGAATACAACGGCATCTCGCACGCGGTGATGCTCGCGACACCGCTCGACCTGGAAGACTTCGCGCTCGGCTTCTCGCTGGGCGAGGGCATCCTCGATGCGGCGCACGAGCTCTATGCGGTGGAGGCCGAGCAGTCGGCGCTGGGCTTCACGGTGCACATGCAGGTGTCGGGCGCGGCCTTCGCGCGCCTGAAGCAGCGCCGCCGCTCGATGGCCGGGCGCACCGGCTGCGGCCTGTGCGGCACCGAGAGCCTGACGCAGGTGTCGCGCGAGATCCCCGTGCTGCGGGACGACGTGGCCGTACGCTTCGAGCGCGGGGCCATCGCCCGCGCGATGTCGCAGCTGCCCTCGCAGCAGACCTTGCAGGAGGCCACCGGCGCGGTACACGCCGCGGCATGGTGCTCGGCCGACGGCGAGGTGATGTGGCTGCGCGAGGACGTGGGCCGCCACAACGCGCTCGACAAGCTGGTGGGTGCGCTCGCGGCCAACGACGTCGATGCATCGGCCGGCTTCATCGCCGTCACCAGCCGCGCGAGCTTCGAGATGGTCCAGAAGGCCGCGATGGCCGGCGCGCCGCTGCTCGCCGCGGTGTCGGCGCCGACCTCGTTCGCGGTGGCCACCGCGCAGCGCGCGGGCCTCACGCTGGTGGGCTTCGTGCGGCAGCAGGACCTCGGCGTGTACAGCCACGCTCAGCGGCTGCGCTGAGCCTCTTTTTCCTCTTTCAACGCCACCCACAACTTTCCGGAAGCCACATGGAGCACGATCAATCGGCGCAACTCGTGAAGATGGCCAACCAGATCGGCAGCTTCTTCCAGGCGCAATCGCCCAGCGACGCGGGCGCGGCCACGCAGGCCATCGCGGCGCACCTGAAGTCGTTCTGGGCGCCGAGCATGCGCATCCAGCTGCTGCGCGATTTCGATGCGGGCAGGACGCCGCAGCTGATGCCTATCGTGGCATCGGCGCTTCGCAGCCATCGGGCGACGCTGCTGCCTGCGCCATGAGCAGCGACTCGTAGTAGAGGCACAGCGGCATCGCGACGAACACCATGCCTGCGACGTAGATCACGAGGCTGGTGACGGGGAAGTGCATGCCGCCCCAGTAGGGAATGGACGCCACGAGCGCGAGGCCCGCGATCAGCGCGATCGTGCCGCGCAGCGCACCGCGCGTGAGGGCGATGCGCGAGAGCCCCGGCGGGGCGGATGTCCGAGAGCTTTCTGGAAATTCCC
This sequence comes from Variovorax sp. 22077, assembly GCF_052044195.1. Classification (NCBI taxonomy): domain Bacteria; kingdom Pseudomonadati; phylum Pseudomonadota; class Betaproteobacteria; order Burkholderiales; family Comamonadaceae; genus Variovorax; species Variovorax sp. 22077. The sequence goes on along the minus strand of NZ_JBQEQC010000003.1, from coordinate 155,300 downwards.
GAAGGCTCTCGCCCTTGTCTCCAACTCTTTTCATCGTGGTCGCTCCTCGGTGAAGGCGAGGGACGGTTCTTATCACGCGCGCAAGACGCGGGTCAAGGCCGAAGTCTTGGAGCGGGAGCGGGAGCGGACAGCGGATGCAGAGGGCGCGAAGGTTGCGCGAAGGTCGCGAAAGAAAAACCAAAAAGTGTTTTGGGTTTCTCTTGCGACCTCTGCGCAGCTTTTGTATTTCTTCTGCGCTCGCTGTCCTCGCCCGCTCCCGATCCCCGCTTCAGTCGTACTTGACGGTGTAGATCAGGTCGAGGCCGCTGGTCTGGCCGGCCTGGCCGCGCAGGGTGAGGCGCGTTGTCAGGTCGTAGAAGATGAAGAGCGTGCCGAAGGTGCCGCCGATGCTGCGTTCGTAGGTGATGTAGAAGTCCTTCGAGAGGCGCTTGCCCAGGGTCACTGCCGACTCGCGCAGGTCGCCGCCGTCGCCCGGGCCCTTGAAGCCCAGTTCGTCGAGGCCGAAGCGGCTGGCGAGGCTGCCGCCGGTGGAGGCGCCGCCGATCTTGCCCAGCAGCGACAGCGCCGCCTGCTGCAGCAGCGCCGACTCGCCGCCGCTGGTGGCCGAGGCGCGGCCCAGGACGACCCATGAGAGCGTCTCGGCATCCGACAGCGCCGGCTCCGAATACAGCTTCACGCGCGGCGACTGCGCGGTGCCGGTGATCTGCACGCCCGCGCGCTGCGAGAGGTTGGGGCGGATGGCGAGGATGTCGAGCGCCGGGTTGTCGAAGGGGCCGTTGAAGCGCGCGATGCCGGTCTCCACGTCGAGCTGCTGGCCGTAGGCGCGGTACTGGCCCTTCACCGTCTTCACCTCGCCGGTGATGCGCGGCGGCGCGTCGAGCCGGGTGCTGCGGATCTCCAGGTTGCCTTCGAGGCGCGTGGTGATGCCGCGGCCCTGCACCGCGAAGTCGTCGCCCAGGTCGAACTCGACCGTGATGTCCGGCGGCCTGGCAGTCTGCGGCTTCGCGGCCTGCGCGTCGGCGCGGGCGGCTTCGCGCTTCGCCGCCTCGGCGGCCTCGCGGTCCTTGGCGGCGGAGCGCACGACGACGTCGCTGCCCAGGCTGGGCGCGGTCTCGTCGGGCAGGATGATGACGGCGCGGTCGGTCCTGAGCTTGCCGCGCACGGTGAACTGGCCGTTGTCCAGCCGCGCCTGCAGGTCGCCCGAGAGCGTGACCTGCCGGTCGGTGCGCACCAGCACGCGCAGCGCGCGCAGCTGGCCCTGCACCGCCATGCGGATGCCCGTTGCGCCGCCGGCGGCCGGGCCCCAGCTGAGGTCGCCGCTGGCCGAGAGCGTGCCGCCATCGGTGCGGGCCTCGCTCGCTGCGGTGCTGCGGTTGCCGCTCTGGCCGCCGATGCGTGCGGAGCTGCCGGCGCCGCCCTTGAGCGTGAATTCGGTGATCTCCACGCGCTCGCCCGTGAGCGTGGCGCGCAGACGGCCGTCGCGCAGGTCCAGCCCTTCGACGGGCGCGCGCAGCGCGAGCTTGTCGGCGCCCAGCGTGCCGTTCCAGCGCGGCGCGGCGCGGTTGCCCGAGAGCGTGGCGTTGGCGTCCAGCGTGCCGGCGATGCGCCAGCCCGGCGGCGCAAGCATCGACCACACGCCCAGGTTCGGCAGCGTGGCCTTGATGTTGCCGCCCAGCGGTGCGTCGGGCGCCCACTGCCAGCCGCCGGCTCGCTGCTGTACGCGGGTGTTGATGTCGGCGTCGATCTTGCCGGCGCGTTCGCTGTCCCAGGCGAGAACGGCGCGCACCGCGTCGCCGTCGGCATCCAGGCGCAGCTCGGCCTGGCGCAGGCCGGCCGGCGTGCTGGGCGCGTCGCCGCTGGCCGAGGCGGAATTCATCGTGCGCTCGCTCGCGGTGCCCGTGCCGGTGCTGGTGATGCGCGTGACCAGCGCGGCCTCGCCGGCCTGCACGCGGATGTCGCCGCTCTGGCGCGCGAGGCGGGCCTTGGCGTGCAGCGTGTCGCCGGCATCGATGTCCCAGTCGCCGTTGAACATCAGGTCGCCGCTGATGCCGTATTCGCCGAGCGTGGTGTTGGCGCCGAAGGCGCCGGCCCAGGCCATCGGCAGGCCCTGCAGCTGGCCCTTGGACTGCACGCGGAACACGCGGTTGGGCGCGGCGCCGCTCTGGCTGAAGCGCAGCGGCTGCCAGTCGATGCGCACCGTGCCGGGCACGGGGCCGCGCAGCGTGGCCGAGGCGGCGGAGGCTTCCACGTCGAGGCGCGGCGCGTTGCCGCTCGCGGTCCGGATGGTCGCGGTGACTTCGCGGCCCAGCTCCAGCACCCATGGTGCGCCGGGGCGGGCGCTGTCCTGCGCCTGCAGCTTCAGGCTGGCCAGCGCCGCGCGCCACTGGCCGGCACCGGCGATGCCGCCGCTGGCGCGGGTATCGATGTCGAACTTCTGCGTGCCGGTGGCGGCCTCGCCCTTCAACGCGAGCGTGGCCTGCGCGAGGCTGCCCGCCAGGTCGGCCTGCAGATTGCGCACCTGGACATCGGTGCCCGTTCCGCCGGGCTGCTCGGAGGGCAGGGTGAGTTCGAGGCGCGGCACGGCGAGCGCGGCCTTGATGCTGGGCTCGGCGACGCCTCGCGGAGCGGGTGCGTTGGGGTTCTCGAGCCGGCGCTGGATGATGCGCCAGCCGCCCTGCCAGCTGGCATCGAGCTTCGCGGAACCCTTGGCGCCGGCATTGCCGAACACGCCGGACAGCCCCGGCAGGCCCTGCACCCAGCGCTGCACGGTGCCGGCGTCGTCGATGGCGGCCCTGACCTCGCCGCTGCCCGAATCGGGCGCGATGCGGCCTTCGACCTGCGCGCTGCCGCCGGGCAGGGCGAGGGCCAGCTTGCCGCTCGCCGCCTGATCGGCCACGCGCACCTGCACGCGGCCGTCGATGCTGGCGCGTTGCGTATCGATGCGCAGCGTGCGCAGGTCGAGCACCTGGTCCTTCCACTGGCCCTGTGCCAGCGCGCGGTCGAGCGCGAAGCCGGGCAGGGCCTTGCTGCCCGCGCCGCCGCCTTCGGCGCGCAGGCTGGCGTCGAAGGCGATGGTGCTGTCCTTCTGCTCGGCCTTGAGCTGGCCGCTGACCGGCGCGCCCGAAAGCTCGCTGTAGAGCGCCGCGGGCCGCACGCCGCGCACGGTGGCCTGCGCCTGCCAGGGCGAGGGCGCCGGGCTCCATTTGCCGGCCGCGTCGATGCGCCCGCCGCCTGCGCGCACGGTGGCGTCGGAGAGGGTCCAGCTGGTGCCGTCGAAGCCGACCCTGGCCAGCAGCTGTTCGAGCGGCAGCTTCTGCTTGTCCCATGGGCCGGGCAGGGCGTTGCGGATGTCGGCCGAGGCCTTCCACGCGGCGGGGCCGGTGTCGGCATCGGGCTGCAGTTCGACGGTGCCGGTGAGCCGGGTCTCGGGTGCGCCGGGCCACAGGCTCGACGCGTCGACGTTGCGCAGGTCGGCCTTCGCATCGATCACCGGCTGGGGTAGCCAGGGCGCGATCTGCGCATGCAGGCTGGCCGCCATCGGCGCGTCGGCGTTCTCCTCGGCAGGCTTCAGCTCTGCCGCCACCCGCAGGCGCGCACCGGCGCCGGCGAGCGTGCCCTTGACGGTGGCGGTGGCCATCACGTCGATGTCGTGATCCTCGGCCACGGGCGCCTTCACGCGGCCGTCGAGTGCGGCCTCGATCGCCATCGGCGCAGGGCCCTGCAGCTTCACGCGGGCGCCGTAGTGGCCGCTGGCGATGTCCACGCCCTTGACCTCGAGCGCATGCTCGGCCGCCTTGTAGCTGTAGCTGCCCGAGAGATTGAGCGCCTGCAGCACAGGCGGGCCGGCCCAGCGCAGTTCGTCGATGCGGAAGGGCAGTTCGACCTCTATCGGCAGGGCGAGCTGTTCGAGCGGCTCGGTGGGCTTGTCGCTCGGCGGGCCGCGCTTCTCGATCAGCACCTGCTTCGCATGCACCTCGCCGAGCTGCACCCTGCGTCTCAGCAGCGGCGCGAGCTGCCAGCCGATGGTGGCGTCGTTCACCTCCACGGCGATGCTCTCGCTCTGGTACTTGAGCCAGCCGATGCGGCCGCCGGTGCGCAGCGAGCCGCTCACGTCGCGGCTTTCGAGCGTCTGGCCGGCCGGCAGGCGTTGCGCCGCCTGGGCGAGCGCGAAGGCGAGCGAGGTATTCGAGCCCAGCCACCACCATGCGCCGGCGACCAGCAGCACCACGGCCAGCAGCAGGCCGGCGAAGGTCCAGGCCAGGGCGCGCATCGCACGCCGCGCGCGCGAGCGGCGGGGGGGCGATGGCGGTGTGGACTGGTCGTCGGTCTGCATCTGGCGGTGCCTGCGTCAGAAGGTGAAGCCGAGGCGGAAGTGCAGGCGGAACTTCTTCGAGTCCACGCCGTAGGCCAGGTCGGCCTGCACCGGCCCGACGGGGCTGCGCCAGCGCGCGCCCACGCCCACGCCGACCTTGGGCTTGAGCTCGCCGGGCTTGTCTGCCACGGCGCCCGCGTCGACGAACACCACGCTCTCCCATTCGGTGAGCTTGTTGTTGTAGACGAAGGGACGCTGCCACTCCACGCTGGCCACGCCGAGGTAGCGGCCGGCCACGGTGGTGCCGTCGGCGCGCACGGTGCCGATCTGCTTGTAGCTGTAGCCGCGCACGGTGGTGTCGCCGCCGGTCAGGAACATCAGCGTGGATGGGATCTGCGCGCTGTCCTTCGCCGACACGGCGCCGGCCTCCACGCGCAGCTGGAGGCGGCTGCGGCGCGCGCGCAGTTCCTTGTCCTCGGCCGAGCCCAGCGGCAGCACGCCGAGCCAGCGCGCGTAGGTACGGGTGAAGGGCACCTGCTCGCCGGTGAGCGTGTAGCCGGCCGCCACCTCGAGCGCGAGGCCGTAGCCGCGCGAGGGTGCGGAGTTGTCGTCGAAGTAACGTCCGGTCCAGCCCCAGTTGGCCGTCACGGCCGAGGCCGAGGGCGGGGCGTTGATGCCGCGGTTCTGGGCGTAGTCGTACTGCAGGAAGTAGCTCCGGTCGATGTGGTCGCCCGACTTGCTGCGCCCGCCGCGCAGCCGCCCGCTGTCGACCACGTAGCTGCCCGACTGCTCGCTCTTGAGCTCGGCGCCGGCGAACCAGCGCCAGCCGTGGTCGTCGGGAATGGCCTTCAGCTCGGTGGACAGCGACTTGATGTCGTTGTCCACCGACAGCCGCGAGACGGCGCGCCAGCCCAGCAGCGGCACCTGGTTGTGGATGTGGTCGATCGACAGCCGCGGCCCGTTGTCGGTGGTGAAGCCCACGCCCAGCACCACCTTCTGCAGCGGCGCCTCGCGCAGCTGCGCGATGACGGGCGCGGCCAGCGGGTTGCCGCTGTCGGTGTCGAGCGTGAGGAACACCGAGTCGTAGTAGCCGCTGCTGGCCAGGCGCTGCTGGGCGTCGAGCAGCTTCTGCTGGTCGTAGTCCTGGCCGCTGGGCAGGCGCGCGATGCGGCGCGCGCCGTCGGGGTCGTAGCGCTGGATGCCGCGCAGCACCAGCGGTCCGAACTTGTAGGCCGGGCCCGACTGGTAGGTGACGCTCAGTCGCGCCTCGCTGCGGTCGGCATCCACCTCGGCGCGGCTGATCGCGATGCTGCAGGTCGGAAAGCGCCTGGCGGTGAGGCTGCGCAGCGCCGTGGTCTTGGCGTCGTCCCAGGCCTGCTGGGTGAACGGCTGGCCGGCGCGCAGGGCCCAGGCGGTGCGGATGGTGTCGCGCTGCGACTCGGCGGCCGGGTCGTCGGCGATGGGGCCGGCATAGCTGATCTGCACGTTGCTCACCTTGGTGAGCTCGCCGGGCGAGACGTTGATGACGATCTCGCGCGGCGCCTTCTCGCCCTGCGGCGTTTCGTTGAGTTCGAGCGTCAGCGTGGGCGTGAAGTAGCCGAGCGTGGCGAGCAGCTCGCGCGCGTTGGCCTCGGCGGCCACCATGAGGCGGGAGATCTCGGTGGCGCCCAGGTCGTCGAGCTCGCGGTAGCGCTGGAGCTCGAGATGCAGCCGGAGGTAGTCGCGCACGGCCTCGGGGCCGCGCACGTCGACGGTGAAGGCGTCGCGCTTGTCGCCGGGCTTCCTTTCGCCTTCCTTGCCGTCCCTGTCTGCGTCGGTGGTGTAGTGGCAGAGGCGAGTAGCGCAGCT
>NZ_JBQEQC010000003.1:138604-149130 GCF_052044195.1 Variovorax sp. 22077 | reverse complement strand
CCCGCGATGCATTCCCCCCCCCACCCCCCCCTCCCCCCCCCCCGCGCCGCTGCGCACGAGGCCCGACACGGGTTTGTTTTCTTCGGTGGATTCCTTCTTCGGCAGCAGGCTGCAGCCTTGCAGAAGCAGGACGCCGCACAAAAGCAAAGCCGGCCACCACGCCGGCGAAGAAACAGGAACCGCCCTGACCATGGGCGGATTCTGACAGCAAGCCCGGCCGCTTCCTGAAGGCCGGGCCGGATCGACGGCATCGTCCTACTTGGACAGCATGCGCATCGCTTCCTCAAGGCCCCGCAGCGTGAGGGGATACATGCGGTTGGACATCAGCTGCTGCATCACCGCGATGCTCTGGCGGTACTGCCACACGCCCTGCGGCTCGGGGTTGATCCACGCGAACTTCGGGAAGGTGTGCGTCAGGCGCTGGATCCACTCGGCGCCGGCCTCTTCGTTGTTGTATTCGACGCTGCCGCCGGGCTGCAGGATCTCGTAGGGGCTCATGGTCGCGTCGCCGACGAAGATGAGCTTGTAGTCCTTGTTGTACTTGCGCAGGATGTCCCAGGTGGCGAACTTCTCGGAGAAGCGGCGCTTGTTGTTCTTCCACATGAAGTCGTACACGCAGTTGTGGAAGTAGAAGAACTCCAGGTGCTTGAACTCGGTCTTCACGGCCGAGAACAGCTCCTCCACGCGCTGGATGTGCTCGTCCATCGTGCCGCCCACGTCCATCAGCAGCAGCACCTTGACGTTGTTGTGGCGCTCCGGCCGCATCTTGATGTCGAGGAAGCCGGCGTTGGCGGCGGTCGAGTGGATGGTGTCGTCGAGGTCCAGCTCCTCGTCATGGCCCTCGCGCGCGAACTTGCGCAGCCGGCGCAGCGCGACCTTGATGTTGCGCGTGCCCAGTTCCTGCGTGTCGTCGTAGTCCTTGTAGGCGCGCTGGTCCCACACCTTCACGGCGCTCCTGTTCTTGCCCGCACCGCCGATGCGGATGCCCTGCGGGTTGTAGCCGCCGTTGCCGAAGGGCGAGGTGCCGCCGGTGCCGATCCACTTGCTGCCGCCCTCGTGGCGCTCCTTCTGCTCCTCGAAGCGCTTCTTGAGCGTCTCCATGAGCTCGTCCCAGCCCATCTTCTCGATCTTGGCTTTTTCTTCCGCCGTGAACTCGCGCTCCAGCGTCTTGCGCAGCCAGTCGAGCGGCACTTCCTTGGTGAAGTCGGTCAGCATCTCCACGCCCTTGAAGTAGGCGGCGAAGGCGCGGTCGAACTTGTCGTAGTGCTTCTCGTCCTTCACGAGGGCGGTGCGCGAGAGGTAGTAGAAGTCGTCGATGCCGTAGGCGCCGTCGGAGTTCGGCCCCACCACGTCGGCCTGCAGGGCCTCCAGCAGCGTGAGGTATTCCTTGACCGACACCGGCAGCTTGGCCGAGCGCAGGGTGTAGAAGAAGTCGATGAGCATGGGGCGCTCCTTCGTTGTTTCTCGTGTGTGGCCGTCGTCGCGCGTCAGCCGCGCGGCTTGTCGCGCAGATACAGCAGCTGCGCCTTCACCTCGGGCCATTCGCCCGAACGCAGGCTGTACATGACGGTGTCGCGGATGGTGCCGTCGCGGCGCATCGCATGGCCGCGGATCACGCCGTCCTTCTTCGCGCCCAGCCGCTCGATGGCGCGCTGCGAGGCGAAGTTGAAGTTGTCGGTGCGCCAGCCCACCACGTTGCAGCCCAGCGCGTCGAAGGCATGCCCGAGCAGCAGCAGCTTGCAGGTGGTGTTGACATGGGTGCGCTGGCAGCGCGCGGCGTACCACGTGTAGCCGATCTCCACTCGCTTCACTGCGGGCAGGATGTCGTGGAAGCTGGTGGTGCCGAGCACGGTGCCGGTGGCCTCGTCGGTCACGGCGAAGGCGAAGCGGTCGGCGGTCTTGAGTGCGGTCTCGATGTAGGCGCGGGTGTTCTCCGGCTCGGGCACGGAGGTGACGCGCAGCTTCCACAGCTCGCCGTCGGCGGCCGCGGCGCGCAGTCCTTCCTCATGCGCGAGCGCAAGCGGCACCAGTGCGATGCCGCGGGCCTTCAGCGTGACGGGTTCGACGAATGCCATTTGTCCCTTTCCTCCGGGCTCGCAGGGCTCAGCCGCGCGGGTCGCCGTACTTGCCCGTGTACCAGACGCGCGCGGCCTGTGCGCCGGCGCCGCCGCCCAGGCCGATCAGCGCGATGCCGATGAGCTCGCGCTTGTTGTACTCGCCGCTGCCGAAGGCGTCGAGGCCCAGCAGCAGCCCGAGCCCGCGGCCCAGCAGCGCGCCCACCATGAACATCACGGCCTGGGCGATGCCCAGCTTCATGAGCTGTCTGGTGGAGTGTTTCTGGCTGCTCATGGCTCAGCGGTTGTTGCGCTGCATGAAGACGAGCTTCTCGAATAGCGTCACGTCCTGCTCGTTCTTGAGCAGCGCGCCCACCAGCGGCGGCACCGCGACCTTGTCGTCCTTGCTCTGCAGGGCTTCGAGAGGGATGTCCTCGGCCACCAGCAGCTTGAGCCAGTCGAGCAGCTCGGAGGTGGAGGGCTTCTTCTTCAGGCCGGGCAGGTTGCGCACGTCGTAGAAGGTCTTCATCGCGGCCGCGAGCAGCTCCTGCTTGAGGCCGGGGAAGTGCACGCCGACGATGTGCTTCATCGTCTCGGCATCGGGGAACTTGATGTAGTGGAAGAAGCAGCGGCGCAGGAAGGCGTCGGGCAGTTCCTTCTCGTTGTTGGAGGTGATGAACACCACCGGGCGGTGCTTGGCGCGGATGAGCTCGCGCGTCTCGTAGCAGTAGAACTCCATGCGGTCGATCTCGCGCAGCAGGTCGTTCGGGAATTCGATGTCGGCCTTGTCGATCTCGTCGATCAGCAGCGCCACCGGCTGGTCGGCAGTGAAGGCCTGCCAGAGCACGCCCTTGACGATGTAGTTGTTGATGTCGCTCACGCGCTCGCCGCCGTCGAGGTCCTTGAGTTGCGAGTCGCGCAGGCGGCTCACCGCGTCGTATTCATAGAGGCCCTGCTGCGCCTTGGTGGTCGACTTGATGTGCCACTGCAGCAGCGGCAGGCCCAGCGACTGGGCCACTTCCTCCGCGAGCATGGTCTTGCCGGTGCCGGGTTCGCCCTTGACGAGCAGCGGGCGCTTGAGCGTGATGGCCGCGTTGACCGCGAGCATCAGGTCCTGCGTGGCGACGTAGTTGTCTGAGCCCTGGAATTTCATGAGTGCGATGAATGGAACGGATGGAACGAGGACGGGGGTGGAGAAAAGAACACACCCGATGTGCGTCGTGCAGCCTCAGGGTTGGCCTGCACAGGGTTCCAGGGGACCCCTGCATATAATCGAATGTTGATCCGAAAAACTGTACTCTCCACGAGATTGTGCGCGCAAAATGAACAAGTTGTTGACCACGATGTTTGCCCTTGCTGTCGCTTCCGTGACGGTCTCGGCTGAAGCCCAACAAGTCACTGGCAAGGCCCAGGACGGAGCAAAGAAGGTGCAGATGTGCGTGGGCTGCCACGGCATCATCGGCTACCAGGCCAGTTTTCCGGAGATCCACAAAGTGCCGATGATCGCTGGCCAGAGCGCCACCTACATCACGGCAGCGCTCACCGCGTACAAGGGCGGCGACCGCAAGCATCCCACCATGCGCGCCATTGCGGACACGCTCACCGAGCAGGACATCGCAGACATCGCCGCCTACTACAGCCAGCTCGGCCTGAAGGATGGCAGCGCACCTCCCGCCACGCTGGCCAAGGCCACGCCGGCCAACGTCGAGGCACTCATCACCCGCAACGCCGACAACAGCTGCACCAAGTGCCACGGCGCCAACTTCAACACGCCGAACGACGGCACCGTGCCCAAGCTGGCCGGCCAGCATGCCGACTATCTCTTCGTCGCGCTCAAGTCGTACCGCGTGAAGAACAACTCGCACCTGGGCCGTTCGAATGCGGTGATGGGCCAGCAGGTCGAGGAGAAGAAGTTCACCAACGCCGAGCTCAAGACGCTGGCCAGCTACATCAGCTCGCTGCCGGGCGAGCTGAAGACGGTGCCCGAATCGCGCATCCACCACGGCGCCGAGTAAGCAAGTCGAGCGCTTCCAAAAACAAAAAAAGCCCGCTGATGCGGGCTTTTTCATGTCCGGGATTTCCCTGAGAGATCAGATGGATCAGACGTCGAAGAACGCCGTCTCGTCGGCACCCTGCATGCGGATGTCGAAGCGGTAGGTGACGGCCCCGCCTTGCTCCACGCGCTCGGCGATCAGCGTGTGGCGGCGCTCGGCGGGCACGCTCTGCAGCACCGCGTCCTTCGCGTTGGCTTCGGCCTCGTCGCTGAAGTAGATACGCGTGAAGGCATGCAGCAGCAGGCCGCGCATCAGCACGATCGCGTTGATGTGCGGTGCCTCGCCGGGCGACTCGGCGCCGGGCTTGACGGTGTGGAACACGAAGCGGTTGCCCTCGTGCGTGCCGGTGCCGACACGGCCGAAGGCGCGGAAGCCCATGGCGCGTGCTTCTTCGGGCGTCTGCGGATAGCGGCCTTCGCCGTCGGGCTGGCTGATCTCGACCATCGCGTCGTTGATCGGGTTGCCGTCGCCATCGAGCACGCGGCCTTCGAGGCGGATGCGCTGGCCCTTGGCGCCGTCGAGCGCGAGCACCGCGTCGAAGGGCTGGTCGAAGTCGTAGCCGTATTGCGTGGCTGTGAGGCCGTAGGCGAAGTAGGGGCCCACGGTCTGCGAGGGGGTCTGGCCGAAGTCGGCTTCCAGTGCGGTCATCAACATGGTTTGCGTCTCCTGGCTCATCGATTTTCGAAAGGCGTCTCGTCTGCGCCGCGCAGCACGATGTCGAACTGGTAGCCCAGTGCGTAGCCGTCCTCGGTGATGTCGAGGCTGAAGTCGGCTATGAGGCGGTTGCGGTAGCGCTCGGGGGTGCCGGTGATCATCGGGTCGTACTGGTGCAGCGGGTCGCCGGGGAAGTACATCTGCGTGACCAGGCGGCTCGCGAAGCTCTGGCCGAACAGCGACAGGTGGATGTGCTGCGGACGCCATGCGTTCGGGTGGTTGCCCCAGGGGTAGGCGCCGGGCTTGATGGTGAGGAAGCGGTAGCGGCCTTCGCTGTCGGTCAGGCAGCGGCCGGCGCCGAGGAAGTTGGGGTCCAGCGGCGCGTCGTGCTGGTCGACCTTGTGCACGTAGCGGCCGGCGGCGTTGGCCTGCCACAGTTCGACCAGCGTGTTGGCCACCGGGCGGCGGCGGTCGTCGAGCACGCGGCCGGTGAGGATCATGCGCTCGCCCAGCGGCTCGCCGTTCTTGCGCGCGTTGCGCGTGAGGTCGTGGTCGAACTCGCCGATGCTGTCGTGGCCGTACACCGGCTGCTGCAGCTCGCCGAGCGAGGCCTTCAGCGGAATGAGCGGCTTCTGCGGGCCGCGCTTCACGGTGGACTTGTAGCCGGGGTAGATGTAGCTGGGGTGGGCATCCCAGTCGCGCGGCGTGAGGATGGGCGAGTCGCCCTTGGTATGGGTCGGCATGAACGTTGTCTCCTGTCGTGGGACGCTTCGGAAGCCGCCACTGTAGAAGCGGCATCCGATGATGTAAATTGAAGATTGCTACGTTTTCAATAACCGGCAGGAATTGAAAGACCAACTCACCGATCTTCGCCAGGACTTCGTTCGCAACGTGCAGCTGCGGCACCTGCGCTGCTTCGTCACGGTGGCGCAGGAGCGCCACCTCGCGCGCGCCGCCGGGCGGCTGGCGCTGAGCCAGCCGGCGGTGTCGAAGACGCTCTCCGAGCTCGAGGCCATTGCCGGCACGCGGCTGGTCGAGCGCAGCAACGCCGGGCGGCGCGGCGTGCAGGGCCTCACGGCCGCCGGCGAGCAGCTGCTGGCGCATGCGCTGCGCGTGCTGGAGGCGCTCGACGCCAGCGCGCAGGCAGTGGCGCCCGCGGCGGGCAAGCGCATCGAGCGGCTGCGCATCGGCGCGCTGCCCAGCGTGGCGCCGGCCCTGCTGCCGCAGGCGCTGGCGCGGCTGCGCGACAGCAGGCCATCGGTGCAGATCGTGGTGAAGAGCGCGGCCAACGCCGCTTTGCTCGACGAGCTGCGCGCCGGCGAACTCGACCTGGTGGTGGGCCGCATGAGCGATCCGCGCCTGATGGGCGGCCTGAGCTTCGAGCTGCTGCACACCGAGGCGCTGGTGTTCGCGGTGCGCGCGGGCCATCCGCTGGCGCACAAGGCGGCTTCGGTGCAGGCGGTGCTGGCCTATCCGCTGGTGGTGTACGGCGAGGGCACCAGCCCGCGCCACAACACCGAGAGCTTCCTGTCGGCGCGCGGCCTCGTGCTGCCGGCCAACGCGCTGCAGACGCTCGACGTGGCGGTGGCTCGCGCGCTGGCGGCAGTGTCCGATGCGGTGTGGATCACGCCGCTGGGTGCCGCGCGCGGCGAGCTGGACGATAGGCGCCTCGTGCGGCTGCGCATCGAGACGGCCGGCACGGAAGAGCCCGTCGGTCTGCTGCAGCGCAGCGACGCCGAGCCCTCGGCGCTGCGAGCCGCCATGGCCGTGCTGCTGCGAGAGGCCGCCAAGGAGCAGGGCGCGGTGCCCCCCGCGGCCAGGCGCAAGCGCAAGGGCTAACGTGTTTTCGCCAGGTGGCGCAGCGACACGAAGTGCGCGAAGCCTTGGGGGTCAGTCTTTCGTTGCCCGACGCTGCACGCAGGCCACGTAGCCTTCGCCATCGGGCGGGCGGCCCGCGCGCTGGCTCTCCCACATCATCTGGCCGAGGCACTCCATCGCCTCGTGATGCGCATGCAGCAGCGAGCCGCGTCGCGCAGCGAGCAGCTCGACCGCCTGCCGGATGCCGCGCGGCTGGTCGATGGAGCACTGCTCGCTGATCGACAGGTGCATCGACAGATGGAGGAACGGGTTCTCGCGTCCGTTCGATCCGTCGTACACCCGCGCCACCGCGGCGTCGGCGTCTGCAAGGTCCTCGTGGTACTCGGGGTGCTGGTCGATCCAGCCGGCTGCGATGGTCTCGAGCGCTTCCATCGGCAGGCCCTGCCGGTGCTTGGCGTAGACGTCGCAGAAGAAGCGGCGCACGTCTTCCTGGGAGGGGTTGAACATATCTATATAGAGGTGGCGAAAAGATGAAAGGGAGAGGCCGGCGAGAACGGTTTTCTCGGCGGCTTCGCGGCGCTTCGGATGTGTCGGACGTTCCGGGTACGCGGCGTTACTTCGTAACGTAACGAATCGCCAATTGACCTCCTTACGAGCTGTTTCCACACCCCGTCGAAGGTCCTGCAAAAAGAAAATTTTCCATACGAATCAACGAGTTGCGGTGTCCAAGGCAGCTTCGGAATGGAGCCCGGCAAAAGCGGCACGCTAGTTGCCCCTGAGTAGGCATCTTTTGTCACAGAGGCTGCCATGACCGCTCAACAAGCATCGACCAATTCGACCGAGGGACTTGCCGCCGCTGGCGCTGCCCCTGTGGTTCTCGCCCAGGCCACCGTCACTCCGCTGGGTACCCCCGGCGTGGTGAGCCCGGCCGCTCCTGCCGCAGCTGCCGCCCCGGCCAGCATCGGCACATTATCGAACGCCACGCCCGGCGTTACCGTCATGCGCGACGGTGTCAGCATTCCCGTCGATGGCAATCAGACGCTGATGGCCGGCGACCGCGTGATCGTTCCGCAGGACGGCCACGCCAACGTTCTCTTCCCCGGATCGGCCACCAACAAGGCCCCGCTCGCAGGTGTGTTCACCGGCGGCACCGACGCCACCATCGGCTCGACCAAGCTGCCCGGCGGCCTCGAACAGGTGAATGTCGATGTCGCCTCGGGCGACCTGCAGGTGACCCCGCCCGACAGCGACGCCGACGCCGCTGCCCTGGCCGTCACCAAGAAGCTCGCTGCCGGCAGCGGCATCGGCCTCGGTGAATTCGCGCTGGGCGCCCTCGGCGCCGCGGCGCTGGGTGCTGCACTGAGCGGCGGTGGCGGCGGCAGCGACAGCGCATTCCCGCTGCTCGTCGGCTCGGGCAATCCGACCAATCCTGGCGACTCCGATGCAGACGCCGACTCCGATGCGGACGCCGATGCTGATGCGGATGCGGACGGTGATGCCGATGCCGATGCAGACGCCGACGCAGACGCCGATGCCGATGCCGATGCCGATGCCGATGCCGATGCCGACGCCGACGCCGACGCCGACGCCGACGCCGATGCAGACGCAGATGCCGATGCCGATGCCGACGCCGATGCCGACGCCGATGCAGACGCAGATGCCGATGCCGACGCCGATGCCGACGCAGACGCAGACGCAGATGCCGATGCCGATGCCGACGCAGATGCCGACGCAGACGCAGACGCAGACGCAGACGCAGACGCAGATGCAGACGCAGATGCCGACGCAGATGCCGATGCCGATGCCGATGCCGATGCCGATGCCGATGCAGACGCAGACGCAGACGCCGACGCAGACCACCTCCTCGACCCGGGCGACGGCCTCGTCGGCCACGTCACCGACAGCCTGGGCAACGCGCTCGGCCTGGGCGACTCGCTCACTCCGGTCACCCATGCGGTCGATGGCCTCACCGACACGCTCGACGACGTGCTGGCGCCGGTTCTCGGCAGCGAGTTCACGCCGAACGATCCCAACCAGTTCGACCCGATCGACAACACCGTGGGCGGCGTCGCCGGCCTGCTGGGCGACTCGCTGAGCCCCACGCTCGACAACCTGCTGGGCGCCGGCGCCACCACCGCCATCCTCGGCACGGTGGTGGGCCAGGTCGACTACCTGACCGACGCGCTGAACAACGGCCTGAACAACCTCGTCGGCGATCACGGCATCGTCAGCGGCCTCACCGATGCGCTGGGCCTCGGCGGTGTCACCGACCAGCTGCTGGGCAACGACGGCGTCGTCGGTGGCCTGCTCGACAACGTGCTGGGCAATGGCAGCGTGGTCTCCGGCCTGCTGGCCGAAGACGGCGTCGTGGGCGGCCTGCTCGGACCCGATGGCGTGGTCGGCGGCCTGCTGGGCTCCGACGGTGCCGTGGGCGGCCTGCTGGGCAACGTGCTGGGCAGCGACGGCATCGTGGGCGGCCTGCTCGGCGACGGCGCCGTGGGCAGCCTGACCGGCGGCCTGCTGGGCGAAGACGGCCTGCTGGGCGGCCTGCTCGGCGACGGCAGCGCACTGGGCGGCGTCCTGGGTGACGACGGCCTCGTCGGCGGCCTGCTCGGCGGCGACGGCACCCTGGCCAACGTGCTCGGTAGCGGCGGCCTCACCGGCGAGCTGCTGGGCCACGGCGGCCTGGTCGACAGCCTGCTCGGCGAGCATGGCGCGATCTCCGGGATCATCGCCGACAGCCCGCTGGGCGGCCTGCTCGGCGGCGAAGGCGGCCTGCTGGGCGGTGCCGTCGGCGGCCTGCTCGGCAACGACGGACTGGTCGGCGGCCTGCTGGGTGACGACGGCCTCGTGGGTGGCCTGCTCGGCAACGACGGTCTCCTCGGCGGCGTGGTGGGCAATGACGGCCTGCTGGGCGGTGTGCTCGGCAACGATGGCCTGCTCGGCGGCGTGCTGGGCGACGACGGCATCGTCGGTGGCCTGCTCGGCAACGACGGTCTGCTGGGCGGCGTGCTCGGTGACGATGGCATCGTCGGCGGCCTGCTGGGCAGCGACGGTGTGGTGGGCGGCCTGCTCGGCGACAACGGCCTGGTCGGCGGTCTCCTGGGCAGCGACGGCCTGGGCGGCGTCCTCGGCGGCGACGGCCTTGCCGGCGGCCTGCTCGGACCCGACGGCGTGGTCGGCGGCCTGCTGGGCGACGACGGCATCGTGGGTGGCGTGCTGGGCAATGACGGCCTCGTGGGCGGCCTTCTCGGCGGCCTGCTGGGCGGCATCGGCAACGGCGGCACCCCAGGCACCGGCGACGCCCTGCTCGACCCGCTCGACAGCGTGGTCGGCGGCGTGGCCTCGGGCCTGAACAACGGCCTGCTGGGCGACCTGGGCCTGGGCGATGTGCTGGCCCCGGTGACCAGCATCACCGACAGCGTGACCGACACCGTCGACGGCCTGCTGGCTCCGGTGCTCGGCTCCACCTTCACGCCCAACGACCCCAACGTGCTCGACCCGGTCGACGGCGTCGTCGACCAGGTGACCGACGGCGTGGGCGGCCTGCTGAGCCCGGTGACCGACCAGCTGCTCGGCACCGGTACGACCAGCGCGCTGCTGAATGCGGTCGACACGCAAGTCGACTACCTGACCGACGGCGTGGCCAACCTCATCGGCGGCGATGGCCTGCTGGGCGGCGTCCTCGGTGGTGATGGTGGTCTCCTGGGCGGCGTGCTCGGCGGCGACGGCGGCCTGCTCGGTGGCGTGCTCGGCGACAACGGTGTGGTCGGTGGCCTGCTGGGCGGCCTGACGGGCGGCGATGCTGGTGGCCTGCTCGACGGCGTCCTGGGTGACAACGGCGTGGTCGGCGGCCTGCTGGGTGGTCTGACTGGCGGCGACGCTGGTGGTCTGCTCGACGGCGTCCTGGGTGACAACGGCGTGGTCGGCGGCCTGCTGGGTGGTC
>NZ_JBQEQC010000003.1:137406-138504 GCF_052044195.1 Variovorax sp. 22077 | reverse complement strand
TGACTGGCGGCGACGCTGGTGGTCTGCTCGACGGCGTCCTCGGTGACAACGGCGTTGTCGGTGGTCTCCTGGGTGGTCTGACCGGCGGCGATGCCGGTGGTCTGCTCGACGGCGTCCTGGGTGACGACGGCCTGCTGGGTGGCCTGCTCGGCGGCCTCGGCGGCGGCACCTCTCCCGGCACCGGCGCCCAAGCCCTGCTGGATCCGGTCGACAACGTGGTCGGCGGCCTGGCGAACAGCCTGAACAACGGCGTGCTCGGTGGCCTGGGCCTGGGCGACGCCCTGACTCCGGTGGTCGGCCTGACCGACGGCTTGACCGACACGGTCGACGGCCTGCTGGGCCCCGTGCTCGGTACCGGCTTCGTGCCGAACGACCCCAACGTGCTGGACCCGGTCGACAACGTGGTCGGCCAGGTGACCGATGGCGTGGGCGGCCTGCTGAGCCCGGTGACCGACCAGGTGCTCGGCGCGGGTGCCACGGGCGCCCTGCTGGATCAGGTCGCCACGCAGGTCGACTACCTGACCGACGGCGTTGCCAACCTCGTGGGTGGCGACAACGGCCTGCTGGGCGGCGTGCTCGGCGGTGACGGCGGCCTGCTCGGTGGCGTGCTCGGCGACAACGGCGTGGTCGGCGGTCTCCTGGGTGGTCTGACCGGCGGCGACGCTGGCGGTCTGCTCGATGGCGTCCTTGGCGACAACGGCGTGGTCGGTGGTCTGCTGGGTGGTCTGACTGGCGGCGACGCTGGCGGTCTGCTCGATGGCGTCCTCGGTGACAACGGCGTGGTCGGCGGTCTCTTGGGTGGTCTGACTGGCCGCGACGCTGGTGGCCTGCTCGACGGCGTCCTTGGCGACAACGGTGTGGTCGGTGGCCTGCTGGGTGGTCTGACCGGCGGCGACGCTGGTGGCCTGCTCGACGGCGTCCTTGGCGACAACGGCGTGGTCGGCGGGCTGCTGGGTGGTCTGACCGGCGGCGACGCTGGCGGTCTGCTCGATGGCGTCCTCGGTGACAACGGTGTGGTCGGTGGCCTCCTGGGTGGCCTGACTGGCGGCGACGCTGGCGGTCTGCTCGATGGCGTCCTCGGTGACAACGGTGTGGTCG
>NZ_JBQEQC010000003.1:137135-137306 GCF_052044195.1 Variovorax sp. 22077 | reverse complement strand
GTGGCCTGCTGGGCGGCCTGACCGGCGGCGATGCAGGTGGCCTGCTCGACGGCGTCCTTGGCGACAACGGCGTGGTCGGTGGTCTGCTGGGTGGTCTGACCGGCGGCGATGCCGGTGGTCTGCTCGACGGCGTGCTCGGCAGCGATGGCCTGGTCGGCGGTGTCCTCGGCG
>NZ_JBQEQC010000003.1:0-137035 GCF_052044195.1 Variovorax sp. 22077 | reverse complement strand
TCGACGGCGTGCTCGGCAGCGATGGCCTGGTCGGCGGTGTCCTCGGCGCCGTGACTGGTGGCGACGCTGGTGGCCTGCTGAACGGCGTGCTCGGCAGCGATGGCCTGGTCGGCGGCGTCCTCGGTACCGTGACCGGTGGCGACGCTGGCGGCCTGCTGAACGGCGTGCTCGGCAGCGACGGCCTGGTCGGCGGTGTCCTCGGCACCGTGACCGGCGGCGACGCTGGCGGCCTGCTGAACGGCGTGCTCGGCAACGACGGCCTCGTCGGCAGCCTCCTGGGCCAGGACGGCCTGGTGGGCAGCCTGCTCGGCGGCCTGACCGGCGGCAACAGCCCGGTGGCCAACATCCTGGAGCCGGTGAGCGAGGTCGCCAGCAGCGTGACTGCCGCCGCGACGCCGATCGTCTCGACCGCGACCAGCGCCGTGCACGACGTGACGGCACCGGTGACCGACATCCTGGCCGGCACCACCTCGGCGGCCGCGCCGGTGGCGGAGGCAGTGAGCACCACGGTGAGCAGCGTCGACCACGCCGTCACCCCGCTGGTGACGGAAGTCGTGACGCCGATCACCAGCCTGGTCGAGCACGCGGTTTCGCCGGTGACGAACGTCCTGCACGGCCTGCTGGGCTGATCGGCCGGCGGACACCGGTAGAGAGAACACAAGAAGGAAGAGGGGCGAGGGAGCTTGCCGCAGCACCAGGGACAGGCCGCCACCGGCCTGTCCCGCGAAAGGACCGATATGAAGAAGAATTTCCAGACAGTGGCCATCGTCGCGCTCGGCGCAGTCCTGGTGGGCTGCGCGGCCCCCAAGACCGGCCGCGACGATGCGACCTACTACTACTCGAACAAGGCTGCGACCGCGGTGCCGAAGGTGGAGCCGGCACCGCCGCCGCCGGTGCAGAACGGCCCGGCGGGCGTGCCGAAGATCGTCTATTTCGACTTCGACAAATACAACATCAGGCCCGGCGACCGGAACATCGTGGAAGCTCACGCGAGCTACCTGCGCAACCGGCCGCAGAGCAAGGTCGTGATCGAGGGCCACACCGACCAGCGCGGCGGCCGCGAATACAACCTCGCGCTGGGCCAGCGCCGTGCCGACTCGGTCCAGCGCGCGCTCACGCAGCTCGGCGTGCCCGCCGAGCGCATCGAGGCCATCAGCTGGGGCCTGGAGAAACCTGCATCGCTCGAAACCACCGAGGAGGGCTATCAGCTCAATCGCCGGGCCGAATTCAGCTATCGCTGAAGCCGGGTCACCGCGATGACTTCGGTGGTGGCAGTCCCCGGACCGCGCACACGTCAGAGCGAAAGCAGATGACGGGCGTGGCCGGTTTCCCGCATTCGAACGGGGCCGAATGATGTCCTTCACAGACCAGCTCCACGCCTGCCACGAACGCCTTGCGTCGGTGTGCGCGGCGCTGCCTGCGCCCTATCCGGCATTCACGCTGTTCTTCTCGGTCAGCGACGGCTCGCAGCGCGCACACGTCGTGCACGCGCGGGCCGCCGACTTCGAGACTGCGTGGCGCGAAGGCGCGGGCCACGTCGAGCGATGGGTGCACGAGCGCGGCATCGTCTCGCCGTGGCTGCGCATCGACTGGGTGGAGGGCGCGAGCCCGATGGACTGGGCCCAGTTCAAGACGCAGCTCACGGCCGTCAAGCGCAACTACTTCCGCCTCGGCCTGGCCTTCGACAAGGACTTCGCGCTCGCCTTCACCGAGCAGGAACTCAATGCCAACGCCATGCTGTGCGGCGACTCGACCATCGCGCACTCGGTGGTCAACGCGCGCAACTTCGAGGTCTACGGCCAGGCGCGCTTCCAATGCTCGCCGCCGCTGGACATGCCCTCCGACCAGCCGGTCTACCTGCTGGCGACCGTGGGCGTGTTCTGCCAGCCCGACGGCGTGGTGCACAAGCTGGTGGGCACGGGGCTCGACGCGGGCCGCCGGCAGCTGCCTGCGCTCAACCCGCAGTCGGTGCTCGAACTCGTGCGCAGCGGCTCGTCGTACCTCGCGCGCCAGGTGCAGGGCGACGGCCTCTTCGTGTACGGCTACTTCCCGTGCTTCGACCGCCGCATCCCGACCTACGACGCGATGCGCCATGCGAGCGCGATCTACGCGATGCTCGAGTCGTGGGAGCTCACGCGCGACGAGACGCTGCGCGCGGCCATCGACCGGGCGCTGGAGCATCTCACCGGCTCGCTGATCCGCGACTACATCCTGCTCGACGGGCGCGCGGTGGCCTTCCTGGTCGACACCGGCGGCGAGATCAAGCTCGGCGGCAACGCGGCCTGCGTGCTCGCGCTGGTGAAGTACTGCGAGCTGATGGACACGCGCCGCTGGCTGCCGCTGCTGGAGAAGCTCGCGCTGGGCATCGCCTCGATGCAGGATGCGGCCACCGGCCGCTTCAACCACGTGCTGCACGCCGCCGACCTCACGGTCAAGCAGGCCTCGCGCATCATCTACTACGACGGCGAGGCCGCCTACGCGCTCATGCGCCTCTACTCGCTCACGCGCGAGCCGCAATGGCTGGCGGTGGTGGAGAAGGCCTTCGACCACTTCATCGCCAGCCAGCACTGGCAGGCGCACGACCACTGGCTCAGCTGCTGCGTGTGCGAACTCACGCACTGGAGCCCGCAGGAGAAGTACTTCCGCTTCGGCCTGCAGAACGTGGCGGGATACCTCGACTTCGTGCTCGACCGGAAGACCACCTTCCCGACGCTGCTCGAACTCATGCTGGCCGCGCAGCAGATGCTGCAGCGGCTCGAAGGCATGCCCGCGATGCGGCACCTTCTGGACGAACTTGACACCGAGAAGTTCTACCGCGCGCTCGACTACCGCGCGCACTACCTGCTCAACGGTTTCTTCTGGCCCGAGATGGCGATGTATTTCCGCCGGCCGTCGACCGTGGTGGGCTCGTTCTTCATCCGCCACCACTCGTTCCGCGTGCGCATCGACGACGTCGAGCAGTACCTCTCGGGCTTCGCCGCCTACCACCGCTACCTGGTGGAGCGGCGCGCCGTGCCGGGTGGCGCGGGCTCCGGGGGCGGGCGCGACGACGGCGCGGTGTGGACCGCCAGCGAGATGGCGCGCGTGACCGGCGGCGAGTGGGTGGTCAAGCCCGAGGACGGCTGGCGCGCCGCGGGCGTGGCGCAGCGCTCCTTCATGCGCAAGGGCCGCGTGGTGTTCGACCACCAGACGCGGCCTTCCAAGACGCCGCTGGCCGCCGTCACGCTCAAGGGCGTGCTGCAGCCGGCCGCGGCCGTGCTGTGCTCCGACCCCAAGCCGCACCTCGACAAGCGCGTGCCCGTGCTCAAGGTGCAGAACGTGCTGCAGGCGGTGCTGGAGCTCGGCGACCATGCGCGCGCCGAGTTCACCGGCCGCGTGTGCGGCGTGCTCGGCAGCGGCGCCGGAAGCAGCACCGTGGCCGCGATGCTGGCCGGTGCGCTCACCGTGTGGGGCGAGGTCGGCCAGCCCGAGGGCAACGTGAGCCTGCCGTCGGGCATCGCCTGGAACATGACCTGCATGCCCAGGCACGCGGCCTACTGGGTGCTGGAGATGGGCACCTCGCACATGCCGGCGTCGGCGCAGCTGGTGCGGCCTTCGCTGATGGTCGTCACGGGGCTTTCCGCCGCCTCGCAGAAGCACCGCGGCCCGAGCGAGGCTGCCGCGCGCATGGACAGCCGGATCTTCCAGGCCATGGCGCCGGGCGATTCGGTGGTGCTCAACCGCGACATTCCCGAGTTCGCCACCTTCGCCGAAGCGGCGATGGCGCAGCAGCTGCAGATCGTGACCTACGGCGAGCACAGGGACGCCGACGTGCGCCTGCTGGCCTTCGACCACGGCGAGGTGCAGGCGATGGTGGCGGGCGAGCCCTTTCAGCTGCGGCTGAACGCGCCGGGCCGGCACATGGGCGCGAGCGCCATCGCCGCGCTCGCCGCGCTGCAGGCCATGCGGCTGCCGCTGGCCGCCGCGGTCGAGCCCTTCGCGCACTTCGAGCCGCCGGGCGGCCGCGGTGCGCTGCACACCATTCACATCGGCGGCGGCAGCTTCAAGCTGATCGACGAGACCTACGACGCCAACCCCAGCTCGATGCGCGCCGCGCTGGAGCTGCTCTCGCAGGCGCCCTGCGAGCCGGCGCGGCGCGTGGCGATCCTCGGCGACATGCAGGAGCTCGGCCCCGCCGCCCAGCGCCACCACCTCGACCTGGAGGCCGAGCTGCTCGCATCGCAGCCCGACCGCGTGCTGCTGTGCGGCCCGCTGATGCGCGCGCTGCATGCGCGCATCCGCACCAAGGTGCGCTCGCACTGGTTCGTCGATGTGTCCGATCTGTCGACAGCGCTCGGCGGGCTGCTGCAGCCCGGCGACTGGGTGCTGGCGAAGAGTTCCGCGGGTGTCGGCCTTTCGCGGCTGGCCCGGGTTTTGAAAGCACTGCCATGAGATTCAACGCACTCCTGCACTCGGCCTTCGGATACGAGGCCCCCGCCACGCGACAGCAGCCCGCCCGCCGCTGGTGGCTGGGCTGGCTGCAGCTGCTGTGCGCGTGGGTGCTGTGCATGCTGCTGTGCGCCAACATCGCGCTGGTGTTCGCGCAGGATTTGTCAGGGCGAAAGGGGGAGGTCAGCGCAGGGAGGCCGGCCGGTTGCGCGGTAACGGGAAGCGCCGCGCAACCGGTGCCGGTTAACGGGATCAGGGCCGATGTGGCGAAGGGGCAAAGGCTGCCGTGCTGATGTGTGTTTGAAGCGCACCGCGAGTGAATATTTGCCTTGTAACAGCTGGGTAACAGTTGATAATGAGGCAGGCGTCACTGCACGACGGACCGGCTCTTTCCAATGATCAAGTTCCTCCTGCCAAGCCAACTGGTTGCCGAGACCCCGGACGAGCCCGGAGCCAGTCCCTACGCGGGTGCGCTGAACGCCGCATTCCGCGCTGCCTATCCGCTGGTGAAGAGTGCGGCATGGCGCTCGCTGCCCATCAGCCTGTTCGGGCTGCTGCCTTCCATCTTCCTGCTGCAGGTGTATGACCGGGTGCTGTCGCGCAGCGGTACCTCGACGCTGGCCGCGCTGGTCAGCGGCATCCTGTTCTTCCTGTGCATCGAGTTCTGGCTGCGCACGCGCCGCTCGCGCCTGCTGCGCAACGCCGGCGCCATCGTCGACCACGGCGTCTCGGGCGCGCTGCTGAACTCGATGCTGGGCCGTCCGCTGCGCGCGCTGGAGGCGCGGCCGGCGTCGGTGTGGCACCTGTACTTCCGCGACGTGGCCTCGGTGCGCGGCACCATCACGGGCGGACTGGCCCAATCCATCTTCGACCTGCCCATGGCCGTCTTCGCCCTGGTGGTCATCGGCATCGTCGCATTGCCGGTGCTGCCGGTGGTGGTGCTGTTCCTCGGGATCATGTCGTTCCTGGCGTGGTGGTGGGCCGACGAGGTGCGCTCCGGCCGCGTGGAGGAAGTGCAGCGCGGGCGCGGCCTCGAGCGCGTGACCGCCGAGATCTGCAACGCGCGCGAGACGCTCAAGGCCCAGGCCAACGACGGCCCCACCATCGAGATGTGGCGCCAGACCTACAACGCCTGGCTCGCCGAGAGCTTCAGCAAGAACGGCCAGATCGAGACCGCGCGCGACGGCACCACCGTGCTGCTCACCGTCTTCTCCGTCGTCGTCGTGACCGTTGGCGCCGTCTCGGTGATGGAGCAGTGGATGACGGTGGGCGGCCTGGTCGCATCGAACATGCTGGCCTTGAAGGCGCTGCAGCCGGTGGCCGGGCTGGTGTCGAACTGGCGCTCGCTGGCCACCGCCAAGGAGGCCGCCAAGCGGCTGGAGACCGTGTTGCGCGAGCCGGTCGAGAAGCCGCCCACGGGCATGACGCTGCCCCAGCCGCTGGGCCGCATCACGCTGAAGGACGTGAGCTTCAGCTTCACCGAGACCGCGCAGCAGCCGGTGCTGGAGAACGTCGACCTCGACATCGGCCCGGGCGGCCTGCACGTGATCGTGGGGCGCAACGGCGCGGGCAAGTCGACGCTGGTCAAGCTGCTGTCGGGCCTGTACACGCCCACGCGCGGCGTGGTGAGCATCGGCGAGTACGACCTCTCGCAGTTCGGCCGCGAGGAGCTGTCGCGCTGGATCAGCTATCTCTCGCAGGAGGTCTACTGGTTCGGCGGTTCGCTGATCGACGTGATGCGGCGCAACGCGCCGGGCCAGAGCGACGAGCAGATCGTGGCGGCCTGCAAGCTCTCGGGCGCGCACGACTTCATCTCGCGGCTGCCCGACGGCTATCGCACCATGGTGGGCGAAGGCGGCACCGGCGTGTCGGTGGGCGAGCGGCGCAAGCTCGCGCTGGCCATGAGCTTCCTGCGCAAGCCCTCGGTGCTGGTGCTCGACGAGCCCAGCAACGACCTCGACTTCCAGAGCGAGCGCAACCTGCTC
The DNA here is from genome assembly GCF_052044195.1 of Variovorax sp. 22077. Taxonomy (NCBI): domain Bacteria; kingdom Pseudomonadati; phylum Pseudomonadota; class Betaproteobacteria; order Burkholderiales; family Comamonadaceae; genus Variovorax; species Variovorax sp. 22077. Next base: position 130,622 of record NZ_JBQEQC010000003.1, on the reverse strand, counting down.
GCCACGCTGCTCGCGGTGGCCAAGGTGCGCACCGTGGTGGTCGTCACGCACTCGCTGCGCATCGTGTCCGCCGCCAACGTGGTCTACCACGTCACCGGCCAGGGCAACGTGGAGCAGGGCACGGCCGCGGTGATGGTGCCGAAGCTGTTCGGCGTGAAGAAGCCGCTGGTGGCGCTGGGCGACGCGGAAGAAGGCGCGGCCGGCGGTGCCTCGCCGGCCTCGCGCTCGATGGCCTGAGGCACGGGCGGCGACCGACGAGCAACGAACGACTGACGAACGAAGAGTGACCGGGGACGCGATTTGAAAATAGACCTGCCGCAGATTCTTCAGGAAGAGAACGAGAAGCGCGAGGCCCAGGCCTCGCCGCAGGGGCGGCGGCGGCAGTGGATCATCGGCGGCGCGATCGCCGTGCTCGCGCTGGTCGGCCTCGGCTTTCCGATGGAGACGGTGGTGGTCGCCCCGGGCCGCGTGATCCCGTCGGACCGCGTCAAGTCCATCCAGCATTTGGAGGGCGGCATCGTCAGCAACGTGCTGGTGAAGGAAGGCGAGAAGGTCAAGCAGGGCCAGCCGCTGGTCGAGATCGACCTGGGCGGCAGCGGTCTCAACCTCGAAGAGCTCACTGCCCGCTACGCCGCCACGCAGGCCACGCGCGTGCGGCTGATGGCCGAGAGCCGCGGCCAGCCGCTCACGCGCCAGTCCTTCGCCGCCGACATCGACGAGGGCGTGTTCGAGGGCGAGACCGGCGCCTACCAGGCGCGCGCGCTCGAGCAGCGCGGCGTGATGGCCGGCGCGGTGTCGGGCCTTGAGCAGGCGCGCAGCAAGAAGCTGGAGCAGGAGGCCAAGGTCAAGGGCCTGAGCGACCGGCTGGCGCTGATGCAGAAGGAACTCGAAATCTCCGAACAGCTGCTCAGCGAGAAGCTGGTGGGCCAGGTCGAGGTGCTCGAGAAGCGCCGCCAGGCCGAGAGCGTGCGCAGCGAACTCGCCGTGGCGCGCCAGGGCGTGGTTTCGGCCAACGCCTCCATCACCGAGGCGCAGGCCAAGATGGCGGAGGCCGAGGGGCGCTTCCGCCGCCGCGCTTCGGACGAACTGGCCACGGTCGAGCGCCAGTTCGCGAGCCTGAGCGAAGACCTGGCGCGTGCGCGCACCCAGCGTTCGCGCACCGTGGTGAAGGCGCCGTCGGACGGCATCGTGAAGGGCCTGCGCAACTCCAGCCCCGGCTGGGTGGTGAAGCCGGGCGAATCGATCCTCGAAGTGGTGCCCGACGAGGACGAGATAATGGTCGAGGCGCGGCTCAACCCCAACGACCGCGGCTTCATCGAAGTGGGCCAGGAGGCGCGCGTGAAGATCACCGCCTACGACTACCTGCGCTACGGCGCGGTCGACGGCAAGGTGAGGCTGGTCGCGGCCGACGCCGACCGCGACCCCGCCATCTCCAGCGGCGCGCCCTACTACCGGCTGCTCATCAGCATGTCGCAGTCGCACGTGGGCCGCGTCGAGAACCGCATCACCGCCGGCATGGAGTCCGAAGTGGACCTGCGCGTGGGCACCGACCCGTTCATCTGGTACATCCTGCGACCCGTGCTCAAGCTTCGCCGCGAAGCTTTCCGCGAACCATGAAGTACCGCAAACCGGTCGATCTGCGCCGCGTGGGCACCGGCGCCGTCTGCGCGGCACTGTGTGCGGGCTTCGCGCTGCCGCCAGCCTACGCCCAGGAGCAACAACAGCAGCAGCCCCAGCCGCTGCCCGACTACCTGCTGCAGCAGCAGGAGATGGAGAGCGCCGCGAGGCTCACCGTCGCGCGCAGGCTCTCGGCGCCTTCGCTCGGCGCGGCGAGCTACGCCCAGCAGGTGAAGCAGGCGCTGGTCGTGCTCTCGCAGGACTACCCCGAAGTGCAGACCATGCAGGCGGCCGCCAATACCAGCAGCTACGGCGTGGATGCGGCGAGACAGGCGCGCTATCCGAAGTTCAGGCTCGGCACCTCCTCGGGCAACTACAACAGCGGGGCGGCCAACGCCAAGACGCAGAGCTACACCGTGCTGACCGCCGAGGCGCGCGTGAGCCTGCTGGACGGCGGCGCGATGAACGCCGCGCAGCGCGCCGCGGAAGCCGCCAACCAGGCCGACGACGAGGCCGTCGTCACCACCTCGCAGAAGGTGGTGCTGGACGCGCTCACCGCGTATTTGCAGGTGCAGCGCTTCGACCTCAAGAAGCAGATCGCGCACAAGGCCTCCGAGGTGGTGGCCGAACTCTCGAAGGCCGAGGCCCGCCGCGTCGCGCTGGGCGTGAGCGGCGACAACGACCTCAACATGGCAGCCTCGCGCCGTGCGCTGGTGGCCGCGCGTGAATCCGACTTCGAGGCGCAGCGCGACGAGGCGCTCGCCAAGTTCCGCAACTACTTCAAGTTCTCGCCCAACCCCGAGTCGCTGCCGGTGCTCGCGGCGCCCGTGCAGTGGCGCATCGCCACGCAGGAGGAAGCGCTGCGCCGGGCCGAATCGCGCAGCACCGAGATCGCCGAGGCGCTGGGCCGCATCGAGCGGGCGAGGGCGCTGGCCGACCAGCAGGACGCGAGCCTCTACCCCACGCTCGACGCCGTGCTCGTGAAGAGCAAGGACCCGCGCGGCGTCTCGCCGCAGGACCCGACGCGCGCTGCGTTCGAGCTCAACTGGAACTTCGGCAACGGCTTCGACCGCCAGCTGCGCCTGAAGTCGGCGCTGGCCGAAGTCGCCAACCAGGAAGCCAAGCTCGAAGGCGTGAAGCTCAACCTGTTCGAGCTCACCGCAGCCTCGTGGTCGCGCACCGTCTCCGGCCGCGAGCGCGAGAAGCAGCTGATGGAAGCCGTCAGCACCGCCGGCCAGGCCTTCCGCGGCCGCCGCCGCCTGATGGAGTTCGGCCGCGAGACCCTGCCCAAGGTGCTCGACGCGCAGCTCGACTACTACACGCTGCTGTTCGACTACGTCGATGGCGTCTTCGACCTGCGCATCTCCGAGCTGCGCCTGGCGCGCACCACCGGCGAACTGCGCATCGACCCCGCCGGCCCCAACAACTGGATCGACCGCCTCTTCGGCGCCCCCAGCCGCCAGGTGCTCACCGAGGACGGCCTGCTCGCGAAGCTCTGCATATCGAGCAACACCGCCTGCACAAGCGAGCCGGTAGTGACCGAACGCGCCACCGGCGCAGCCGGCGCCCCGCCGGCCCTGCGCAGAGCCCAACGCCTCTCGATCCCATAAGCAAGCGGGCAAGCGGCAAGCGAAGCGAGCCAATTCGCGAACACCGCGGAACCGGCTCTGCCGGGCCTCAGGTGTTGCCCCCGGAAGGGGGGTGGCGAAGCGGACACGAAGTGCCGCGCAGCCTGGGGGGAGCCAAGCCTTGCCTGGGGGCGAACTTATTGCTCTTCGGGAATGCCCGGTTCGCCGTCGAGGATCTGGTACTTGCGCATCTTCTCCCACAGCACCTTGCGGCTGATGCCCAGGTGCTGCGCCGTGTCCTGGCGCTTCCAGTCGTTGATCTCCAGCGCCGCGATGATGCGGTTGCGCTCGCTGCTGTTCCAGCCCTTGCGGTCGGCGCTGCCGTCGATCGCGCCCAGCCCGCCCGAGCTGCCGTTCAGGCCGTTGCCGCCCGCCGATGCCGCAGGCGCGGGCGTGCCGCGCGTGAGCGCGATGGCGCGCTGGATCAGGTTCTGGTCCCAGCTGTGCAGCTGGCGCGCGATCACGCCCACGCGCTCGGCGAGGTTGCGCAGCTGGCGCACGTTGCCGGGGAAGTAGGTCTCGGCCACCGCGTCGCTGAGCCAGTGCGGCGTCTCGCCCAAGGCTTCCAGCTCGTCGCCGAGCACGTTGCTCAGCAGCGCCTTGAAGATCGCGATCTTGTCGATCTCGCCGCGCTCCTCGAGGCTGGGTACGTGCAGCTCGATCACCGCGAGCCGGTAGAACAGGTCGGCGCGGAACTCGCCGCTGGCCACCATCTCGCGCAGGTTGCGGTTGGTGGCCGCCACGAGCCGGAAGTCCACGCGCACCGGCGCCGTCGCGCCCAGCCGCGTCACCGCGTTGTCCTCCAGCACGCGCAGCAGCTTCACCTGCTGGTAGCGCGGCAGGTCGCCGATCTCGTCGAGGAACAGCGTGCCGCCCGTGGCCTGCTCGAAGTAGCCGCGATGCGCATGCACCGCGCCCGTGAACGAGCCCTTGGTATGGCCGAAGAAGAGCGACTCGAAGAGCCCGTCGGGAATCGCGCCGCAGTTCACCGCCACGAACGCGCCCTTGCCGTAGCGCTGGTGGCCCATGTGCAGCTGCTGCGCGATGCGCTCCTTGCCCACGCCCGTCTCGCCGCGCACCAGCACGCTGTGGTCGCAGTCGGCAAAGGCGTTCACCTCGGCCAGCAGCGCCTTCATCGCATCGGAGTGCGCCACCAGCACATCGGGCGGCTGCGGCGCCACCTCGCGCGCACGCAGCTGCCGCACCAGCTTCGCGACCATCGTGCGCAGCTCGGCGCAGGTGAAGTCGTATGGCAGCACATGCAGGTACTCGGGCGGATAGGTGCGCGAGTCGCGCTCGCGCGACCCGGCCGCCACCCAGATCACCGGCATGCCCTGCAGCAGCTCGGTCGCATGCGCCAGGCCGCCCCCGTCGATGACCGTGACGCTGATGATCGCCACCGAAGGCCGAAGCGCGGCCCCCTGCTCCTGATGCGGAGGCGGCATGCCGTCGGCCCGGATCACCTCCACGTCGAAGCTCGCCATGCACCGCGCGATGCGGTCGAGGATGTCTGCCTTGCCTTCCCAGACAAAGAGGTCGAGTTCGTCGAAATTGGGGGATGAACTCATAAGGCTTCGAAAAACACACTCGATAGCGGGTACGCGGCAAAGCGCGCCGGACAGCTGGGCTTGCAGCCGGGGGACGTATGCGCGCGCGATTTGAATTCGGGAACTCTCATAGGTCTGTCAGTAAACCAATTGAGCGTCATTGCATCGGAGGGAGTGCAACTTGACGTCGATTTCGCCCAGATGAATGCCAAGAACGTTTTGGAGCAATGGGGTGAGAACACTTTTCCCTATCGCGTCCAGCAGCGGTTGGAGCAGGCCGGTCAAGACTGCCACAGCGTTCGAAACCACGCTGCCTGATGGTGACCCGCTGCTTTTGTTCAATGTTCCCTTGATAAGGTCGATGCAGCCCTGATTCGACGTCGATCCCAGGAGCCCCGTGTAACTGCAGCCATCGCCTCCGAGCAGTCCGCCGACCGCACCAAGCAGATCGCCAATGCCGTTGAGGAGCCCACTGAGCAGTCCGCTCTGTGCGGCGTCGTTTTCGATCTGCAGCTTTGCATTGCTGAGCCTTTTGGCGCGGCATGCCGTCGTGTCGGCCGTGCAGCCGGCTCCGCCATCCGCCACCGATTTGCCGCTGTCATTCCATATCTGGGTGGCCAAGGTCGTGACGTCGGACGAACTGGGCGTGCCGCTCGAAGGCTTCGAACTGAGCAGGAGGTTGGAAATCGTGGTCAGCAGATTCGTCACGGTGGTTCCGACCGCAAGATCATTCCCCACCGTGGCAGTCTGGCCCACGCCGAGCGTGACCATGGTCGGCTGTTCGATGGGAAGCGCCGCAATCGGGGTGCTGCTTGTGGTTTTGAGCAGGCCCAGAACGTTGATCAGTTCGAGGCTGGAAAGGTTTTGCTCGCAGGCGTCTTTCTTGGAGAAGATCAGGCTGTCGAAGCACGCCTGGTATCTCGGATCTCCGGCTGACAGAGAGCAGTCCTGCGTCCCGGCACTGTTCGAAATCTTGCCGATGCAGCCTTTTAGGATTGCTCCATCCACCGAGATCTGGGCCCGCTGCTCGCCCGAGGCCGAGATCAGATCGGGCTTGCAGAGTTCTTGCAGCGTTCCTTTGGCCGCAACAAGGTCCAGGGCGATGGGAAGATTGATCTTCAGCAGGCTCGAAAGAATTCCGCTTGTCTTGACATGGATGAACGTGCGTACCTGCGCGGTGTAGGCCGTAATGCCCTTGGTGCCGATCGCAATGGACGGAGGCTCTACCAGACCTGCCTTGGCCGTGACGCTTGCAAGACCTAGCAGCGAGAGATTCAGGCCCGGAACATCAATGGAACGGCTGCCCGTGGCAACGCCCACTGCGGCCTGGATCAAATCCAGGGCATTGATCTGCGCGTCGAGCGCAGACGATGCGCCAGGCGTGTTGATCAGCGCAAACAGACTCGGGCTGCTCGTCAGTGCGCCCAATTTGACGTTCAGCTGATCTACGTTCAGCTTCGCCTTGATCGCGGACACCAGCGTCGCATTGGCACCCACCAGGTCGCCACGGCTACCGGCTTTAACTACCGCATCCAGCAGCTGGCCGAGTGACACGCTCGTGTCGAGCAATGCATTCAGCCCCGCGACGGTGATGTCAGAGGCAGCGCATGTGCCAAGCTGACAGAGCAGTCCGCCCGGTGTGATCTTGACGTTCGCCAAACCTTCGTAGCCGGCGACGATCGTGTTGTCCAGATTCAGGCCGATTGCCTTGAGCAAGGCGCCAAGTGTCGAGTCGCCGGAAACGCGGAGCAGCCTGGAACCGACGGAGAACGCAGCGGACGGATCTGCCATGGCCGCCACTGCCTCGACGGTGATCTGTCTGGCGGAGTTGCCTGGAATTTGAGGAAGCAGCAACGGCGGAGTTCTTCGAATCGATACCAGGACCGAGTTGAAAGGTTGCGTTCCCGGGGAGAAATGCTTGGGCAGAACCGGCTTCGTGGGATCCGGATCCCAACGTCCGCAGGTGACATCTGCCGCGGTCAATTGAAAACCCGTCGGAAGGTTTTGAGTAGCGTTGGCAATTGCCGCGTTGGTGGCGCTAGTGCAACTGGAGGAGGCTATGGACTGCGCTCCCGCCAATGCGGCGAGGTCGGCGGATTTTTGAAGCTCTCGCTTCAGAAAGAACAAGTAGCCCAACTCCGTCCCAATCAAGGTGATCACGATGAGTGCGAGCGCGATCGCGGCGTTGATCACCACTGAACCAACTTGTCGTCGGGCCGCCGCCTGGCTGGTTGGACGCATTGTTTTCCTAGGAAGGTGTGGCGGCCGTCGCTTTGCCGGAAAGGTTGGCGGGCATCCAGCTTTGAGTGAATGGAAGCGCCGGAAGCAGCGGATTGGCGCTGTACGGATAGGTCACCTTGATCACGACTTTCCCGGGCGTGACGACGACATCGGGGGGGGGGATCTTTGCGCGGATCCATGCTTCCTTCGTGGAAGCGGCGCTCCCTGCGGCAGCGGGCGTGATGGAGGAAAGGGAGAGCGACCGGTAGATTGCCGACAGTACGTTTGCCTTGAGTGTTTCCGGTGCGGTGTTGGTCTGGGAAAGCTGGGCGGCCCGAGCGCCGTCCTCTGCCGCCCGGGAAATCACTTGCTGAACGTACAGTACGCCGCCGAAGGTGATGACTCCGTACACGGCTAGAAACAACACGCTGAAAACCAATGCGAACTCGATGGCGGCAACACCGCGTTGCCGCGCGGCGGCTCGTTCCGCTGTGCGACGAACTCGCAATGAAATCACAGCGGCCTCCCATCGAGCAGCATGCTGGCCTTGCCCGTTATCTGATCCGGCAATGCAAAGCTTGGAAACGGGGGAAGGAGTTTCTGGATGTCCTTGACGGTCACCGTCACTACCATCTGGCAACGCTGCGTCCAGGCTTGGCCGCAAACGGGCGTCTTGAGGCAGTCGTCTTCGCCGGCCATGCATACAGTGGCCTGGACGCTCAGGTTGCTTTTCAAGGCAGTGGGCAACCATGACGCTCGCTGGGTGGCAACGTTTCCCGCCTCTGTCTTCTTTGCATCGAGGCTGATCTGATATCTCAGTCCGGCCCTGGCGCCTTCTTCCGCTGCGTTCTGCAAGCCCATCCGTGCGGTCAGCAGGAAGCCGTAGCAGATGGCGGCATAAAGCAGAAAGAAGACGATGAGAAACACGAACGCGAACTCGATCGCATAGACGCCGCTTTGGCGGCGTCCGGTCTTTGCGAGCTTGCGTGAGTAGGGCATCGGAGCTGCGGTGCTGGAGGAGTGTCTTGCGGCTTAGCGGGTACCCGATGACGTTCCGCTCGTGTTGCTGTTGGATTTGTTCACCGTCGAACCGAGCCGTTCGGGGATCGGGAACTCGAAGCTCTTCATGTAACGGTCGTAGCTTCGGCTCGCGACGCCTCCGGTGATGGTCCTGGGCGAAGGCGATGCAATCTCGCCACTGCGTTGCCACGCGAGCAGGCTCTGCGTCGCGTCGCCGACCTGCAGCGGCACCAGCTCGAATTCTTCCGCTTCGGCGGATTGCTCCTGCGAACCGGGTGCCATTGCATCGGCTTTGGGTGCGTCTGCCGAAGCCGAGATCGCGGCGGGCTTGGCGTCGACTACGCTCGCCTTCATTTGTGCCATCGTGCTCGTCGCCGAAATCAGGAGCGCGGCGGCTAATGCACTGGCTGGCAGACCCGTAATCTTGTCGTTCATGGTGTGCTCCGTGAGGTGGAGTTCAATACAGAGGGCATCTCCGCGGACAGCGGCGATTGATTCAACTGATTTGCGGTCCTGATGCCTGCCGTTTCCGACCAGCGGGAGCGCTTGAGCGCGAGAGGCGAGACGATGGATTCGTCACGGCTGACTGCAGGAACGCCTGCAGACACCGCAGCCGTGGCGCGTACGGCGGATGCCGATGTGCCGCCGGACGACTTCATCTGCTGCGCCGCCGCCCTGATGGCTGCGCGCGTTGCCTCGGACATGCGATTGGCATTCATCAGGGCTTCTAACTGCTCTCGTTGCTGAGTCACTTCGAGATAGAGCGCGAGGTTGGCCTGCGCCTGGGTGCTGTCGGGCTTCAACTGCAGCGCCTGCATGAGCGGCAGACGTGCTTCTTCAATCAAACCTGCGCGCAGGTTTGCGTAGCCCAGGTCGCTGAGCAGGACTGGATCTGTCGGCGTACGACGCTGTGCCTGGGAAAGCAAACGCGATGCTTCAGCGTAGTCACCGCGCATTCCCGCCAGCAAGCCCAACCCTCGGTAGCCCGCGCTTTCCAGCGGGCTGCCCAGCAGGCGCTTGTATGCGGCTTCGGCCGGCGCGGTCTGTCCGGTCTGACGCAACGCCTCCGCGCGCACGCGTGTGGAGTCCGGTGAGACGCCCCAGCGTTGCTCGAGTGCATCGATGTGCGCGAGCGAGGCAAACCAGAGGTCCTCCTTCTGCATTTGCTCCACAAGACGCAGGTACGTGGCCTGCGTGTCGACCGACGCTCCCGCCTTGGTGTCCGCATTTACTTCGGCGGCCATACGCTGCTGCGCATCGGCGCTCGCTGCGTACTGGTCCTTGAGGCCGGCACAGCCGGAGACGACGAGTGTCGCGGCGACCACGCACATCGATACCAGTGCACGGAAGGCAGGATGCGCGACTTCATGAGCGTTGAGCATGATCATTTGGCTGCGATTCCCAGAGAGCGGAAGACAGAGAGAAAGGCGGGGCCGGCCGTGACAATGACAAGCGCCGGCAGCAGCGTGGTCACCATGACGGCAGTCATCTTGACCGTGATCTTGCCGATGCGCTCTTTCATCTCGGAGCGCCTGTGTTCGCGAAGCCTGTCGCTGAAAACGCGCAGCGGCTCCTGCACGGCACCGCCGTGCTTGTCGACTTGGACTAGAAGCGACACGAGCCCGCGAAGGTTTTCATTCCTGTGCAGCGTGGCAAGGCGCTGCAGCGAGTGTTCGCGGCTGCGGCCCTGGCTGTATTGGCTGTTGGCAAGCGAGAGTTCGTAGCCGAGCACGCGCAGCACGTGCGAGAAATCAGTGGCCATGATCTGCAGACTCTGGTCCAGGCTGAGCCCCACGCCTTGCAGCAGGCGCAACAGATCGATGAAGAGCGGGAGTTCCTGCGCCGCGCGCTCGCGCCGTCCGGCCGCAAAGCTGCCCAGCATCCATTTGGGTCCCATGAAACCGATTACGAAAGCGGCGGCCTGAACCATGACGACCGTACGTTGAGGGTGCCCCTCGCTCCACGCCACGTAGGTCAGCGTAGGAAGCAGGAATGCGAACACCACGCGGGTCACCATGAAAACCAGCTGGGTGCGCTTCGAGGGCAGTCCGCACTGGTCGATGAGGTTGCGGTCCTCATCGGCAACGAGCGCGCGGCCGAATCTGGAGTCGAGCCAATGAAACGGAAGTTCGACATCCGACTTCGCCGACGCAGCCCCTGGGTCGTCGGCTGCCGGAGCAGGCACCGCGGATGCTGCTTGGTCAATTGCACGGCCGATGACTTTTCCACTCCGCGCTCGCCGCAACTCGGCCGCGATCAGCGCCCCGGCGCCAGCCATCAAACCCAGGGCCAGGAGAGCAAGGCTGATGACCGCCAGTTGGTTGGGCGAGAGTGTCATGTCAACCTCGCCAGGCGATAGAGCAGGGCAGCACCCAGCAGTTGAAATCCCACGGCGAAGAGGATCATGTTGCGACCCGTGCCGTCGTTCCACATGCCCATGAAATAGCTGGGATTGGTCACTATGAAGAAGGCGCCCACGCCGACTGGCAGGAGCCCCAGGATCCAGGCCGAGAGCCGCGTTTCCGAAGACATGGCGACCAGTTCGTGTTCGGCCTGCTCGCGGTCGCGCATGAAGTTGCCGACGCGTTCCAGCAGCAGGTCGGCGCGGCCGCCGTAGCGCACACCGAGGCCGAGGATCGAGGCAAGCAGGAACATTTCCTCGATGCGAACGTTGGTGGCTGTCTGGTGAAGGGCGCGGTCCAGGTCCATGCCGGCACGTACCAGCGAGGCTGAACGCTCGAGTTGTCCACGCAGAGGTTCGGCCGTGGTGGCAATCGCAAGCTGGAATGCTGCCTGCGTGGAGTTGCCGATCGTGATAAGCCTGACCATTGCATCGATGTAGGCCGGCAATTGGCCGATCAGCTTGCGGCGAAATTTCTGCAGTCTCAGCCATACGGCGAACGCCGCAGCGAGCGCCAGGACGGCAAGCGCACCCAGTGCGGCCAGCCAGCCGCCGAACAATCCGGCCACCAGGGAAAGCAGCAGGATCCCGCCGGCGGCCAACGCGGCCGTGCGCGGATCAATCACTCCGACCAGTCGTTCAGGCAAGGCGCGCTCCAGCAGCCCGACAGGCGTGGCTGTCGCTGCCGCATTGCGCTCGTCGTCGAGCCAGGGGTCTTTGAAGCCGCCCGCGAAGTTGTCGCTCGACAGGTCCCGCAGAGGAAGTGGTGCTGCCGCTGCCGCCGCGGCACTGGCACTGGCCAGAATCTGCTGATTCAGATGCCGCTCGGTCGCCTGCCGTGCCTGGCGCGTCTTGGCCCATTGCCACAGCAGCAACCCGGCGGCCGCAAGGACCAGCGCGATGCAGGCAACGACGAGCAACCCTTCACGCACGATGGTCCCCCTGCTGCGCCCGCGCCATGGACTGGCGGAAGCGCGTAATTTTTGGCGAGTGCGGTGCGATACCCAGCGATACCCAGCGATCTCGCTCTTCACCATCTGGGGAAGCGATCGGCTCGTAGCGGTACAGCTCCTGCATCGCCACCACGTTGTCGTTGACGCCCGTGACCTCGCTCAGCGAGATGATGCGGCGCTGCCCGTTCGAGAGGCGCCCGATCTGCACGATGAAGTCGATGGCGTTGGCGATCTGCCGGCGCAGGCTCACCTCGCTGCCCTGGTAGCCGGCGAAGCCCGCGAGCATCTCGAGGCGGTAGAGGCATTCGCGCGGCGAGCTCGCGTGGATGGTGCCCATCGAGCCTTCGTGGCCGGTGTTCATGGCCTGCATCATCTCGATGACTTCGGCGCCGCGAACCTCGCCCACGATGATGCGGTCGGGCCGCATGCGCAGGCTGTTGCGCAGCAGGTCGCGGATCGACACCACGCCCTGGCCGTCGAAGCCGCCGGGGCGGCTCTCCAGCCGCACCACGTGGCTGGTGCCCAGCGAGAGCTCGGCCGTGTCCTCGATGGTGATCACGCGCTCTCGCGCCGGGATGAAGCTGGCCAGTGCGTTCAACAGCGAGGTCTTGCCCGAGCTGGTACCGCCGCTCACGAGGATGTTGCAGCGCGCGCGCACCGCGATCTCCAGCAGCTGCGCCATGCCCGCGTCGAAGGTGCCGAGCTTCACCAGGTCGGCCGGCGTGAGCGGCTCCTTGCGGAACTTGCGGATCGACACCGACAGGCCGTCGATGGCCAGCGGCTCGATGATGACGTTGATGCGACCGCCGTCCGGCAGGCGGGCGTCGACCATCGGGTTCGACTCGTCGAGCCGGCGTCCCAGCGGCGCGAGGATGCGCCGCACGATGCGCATCACGTGTTCCGAATCGGCGAAGCGCACGGTCTCGCGCTCCAGCACGCCGTGGCGCGAGACGTACACGTTCTGGTAGCCGTTGATCAGGATGTCTTCCACGGCCGGGTCATTGAGCAGGTCTTCCAGCGGACCGAAGCCGGCGAGCTCCTTGGTGAGCGCGTCGGAGATGAGCTGCATCTCGCGGTCGTTGATCGGCACGCGGCGCAGGCGCACGAAGCTGTCGACCTCCAGTTCGACGAACTGCTGGATCGACGCGCGCGACCAGCGGCCGAACTCGGCGCCCAGCTCCTCGATGCGGCTGAGCAGGTGGTCGTGCGTCCAGCTCTTGATGTCCTGGAACTGCTGGGAGTTGATGAACGCCTGGTCGTCGTCGGCGAATTCGATATCGGTGGACATGGGCTCAACCTTCGTGTGAACTCTTCCAGAAGCCGGTGACCTGCGACATGAGCGCAACCCAGCGTGGATCCTTGGCCGGAGGTTGGCCCGTGGTAGACATGTATTCCTGGTGCAGGCTGCGGGCCAGGCCGGTCACCGCCTGCGCGTAGGGGTCGCTGCGTGCGGTGCGCACCAGCATCTCGCCGCGGCTCGCGGCCGCCATCAGTTGAGCACTGCGCGAAGGCAGCACGTGGCGCAGCGGCAGCTCCAGGCGCTCGGCGATGTCCTTGGCCGTGAGGCCGACATGACTGTCGAACTTGTTGACTACAAGACCCAGCCGGTCGGTCTCGATGCCGCGCGTGCGCAACTCCTTGAGCATGTTTGCCGTCGACACGATCGCGCCGATGCTCTGGTCGCAGACCACCCAGCTACGCTGCGAGGCCTGCACGGTCTGTGCAACGAAGTCGATGGTCGAGAAGCCGCCGAGGTCGGCAACCTGAAAGTCGAAGAAGTCGCCCAGCCGCTTGATCAATGCCACCGAATCGGCGTGCGAGATCTCGCGCACCTGCGCGAGGCTTGTCGGCAACGGAAGGACTGCGACACCGCTCGTGTGATGGGCCAGCGCGGTATGCAGCAAGGTCTGGTCAAGGCGGCGCAGGTTGCGCACGCCGTCGACAAAGCTGAAGCCGCTCTGGGTGTCGAGGTAAAGAAGCCCGTCGCGCGCCGGCAGTCCGAGGTCGAGCAACGCTACGCCATGGCGAACGCTGCGGTTCGCAGGCCGTGGCGCCTGCGACAGCATGTCGTGGAGCACTAGCGACAGGCTCGTGGCGAGCGTGGTCACACCAATGCCCGCCCGCGCGCCGAGCAGTGCGAGCGTGCAGCCGCGCATGCCGCCCTGCGTGCTGCTGCGGCGGTCCAGCAGCTTGCGCAGCGTGTTCACCGCATCTTCCGACGGGGCTGACAGGTCGACGAAATCGTCCACCCCGGCGCGCAGCGCGGCAAGCATGGATGCAGGTTCGGCCGAGACACCTGTGGCCAGTACTGGCAATGTCGGCCAATCGCGCTTCAGGCGCTGGTGCAACTCGATGGCTGCAGCTGCGCCGTCGCCCGAGAAATCGAGAAATACAGCCACCGGACCGAGCAGCGCGATGCGCTCGTCGATCGACTTCGCGTCGGGCGCAAGCACAACCACCGAGCCGAGTTTGCTGAGTGAATCGGTCAGCCACGTGATGTGGCTTCCGCTGGACGAGGCAAAGAGATAGGTCTCCGTGCCTGCCTCTGGTATGTTGTCGCGAGGAGCGTTCATGGCGTCGACCACCGGCTGTGCGCGGGCCTTTTGATCAACGCGAGAAACCGGGCACGGTAGTGCCGGAGGCCGGGCCGAGCAGATGCGCGCGCCACACCGGGCCATCGCGTTGCTCTGCGCCACCGGGCAGGTACGGTGCCAGATCGGTGCCGCGTGCAATGGGCTTGACCAGGTGCGGCGTGACGAGGATCACCAACTCCTTCTCGCTCATCTGATATTTGTTCTGCTTGAAGAACGTACCGAGCACGGGGATGTCGCCGAGCAGCGGCACCTTGTTGGCGTTCGATGTCGTGGTGCGGCTCACGAGGCCGCCGATGATGAAGCTCTCGCCGTCACCGAGCTCGACCGTCGTGTCGGCCCGGCGCGTACTGATGGCGGGCACTGCGACGCCGTTGATGCTCAGCGAATTCGTGTAGTCGAGGTCGCTCGCTTCAGGCGCGACCTTTAGCACGATGCGTTCGTTGGACAGGATCGTCGGCGTCAAGGTCAGGCCGATGCCGAAGGGCTTGTATTCGATGCTTGTCGTTCCCAGGCCCTGGGGTGCCGGAACCGGGAGTTCGCCCCCGGCAAGGAAGCTCGCACTCTGCCCCGATAGCGCGACCAGCGTGGGCTCGGCGAGCACGCGTGCCATGCCGTTGCCTTCAAGGAAGCCGACGTTCAGGCCAACACCGGCCTTGCCGAAGTTGAACAGGAGGCTGAAAGCCTGGGCGAGCGGGTTGTTGTACTCGCCGGTGATGGCGCCGTTGGACGCGAATGACACGGAGCCCAGCGACGAAGGAGAAAAGACGCCGAAGCTGAACCCGTTGGAGTTGGCGCGGGTGCTGAAGATGTTGAGCCCGGCCTGCTTGAGCACGCTGCGGTTGAACTCGACGATCTTGACCTCGACCTGCACCGTGTTGCTCCGGACGTTGACGCTCGAGCGATCTAGCAGCACCGTTTTCTCTCCGCTGGCGGCCATAGCCGCGTCGCGTGCTTCCTGATGCGCGTCCATGCTGTTGAGCGAGCCGGTGAGCGTCGACGCCCGGCGACGTACCTCCAATTCGTACACCGTGGCGCTCAATTGCCCCTTTTCCCAGACCATCAGGGTGGTCCTTCCCGCAGCCTTGCCGGTGACGATGAGGCGAGCGGCGGGCGAGTTTGGCGATTGACGGGTCAGCGCGACGGCTGCCACCGTCTCGTCAGCGATCGCCATGCGTTCGATGCCCTTGGCGATCAGCAATTCCTTTTGAGTGCCTGCATCGACCCGCAGCGCAAGCGCAGGCCGCGAAGCCGGTGCTTGCGCATCGGCTGCAGTCGATATGACGGGACATACGCCTGTCCCCAGCAGGTACAGCAACGCGAGATGAGGGCGCAGAGAACCTGCCGTCGGAGACGTTCTCTTGCGTGCTGCGAACTTCATGTCGTTGTGTTCCTGTATGGCATGAATGGGATTTGCGCTGATCAGTAATTGATGGTTTCGCTGCGGTCGCCGCGGATGACTTCGACCTGCAGACCGCGGCGGGCGCTGTTGCCTCCGGAACTGGCGGCAGCCGGTGCCCTCACACTGGCGACGGCGGGTTGACGCGATGCGCCTGGGGTTCCTCCCGTGACGAAATCGGCTGTGGTGAGGCCCGCCTGAGCGCGATCAAGACCTTCGAGTGGTGGACGACGCGGCTCGCCGGCTTTTGCCGGCAGTGGTTGCAGGGCGGTGGGCAACTCCGCGAAAAGCTTGGGATCGGGCTGCGACATGTCGGTTGGATTGCGCAGCGCCAGCACCAGGCGGCCGCTGTTCTCGGCGAGCGTCAGCCGGTTGATGTCTTCCACAGGCACCGCGAGCACGGCGGTGCGGGCGGGCTCTGCGCGCTGAGCCTGTGCGGCGGCGTTCTTGTCGGTCTTTGATGCGAGGCCGTCCACGGAGGCGTTGCCATAGGCCAGCACGCGCGTGCGTGACAGCAGCAGGCGCGCCTGGCTGCGATCGATGTCCTTGATGTCTGACTTGAGCATCAGGAAGACGTCGACGAAGTCGCCCGGCTGGACCTTGTTGCCCACGCCCATGGCTTCGTCTGCCTTGATAGCCACAGCCCGTTCGCCGTCTGCGACGCGCAAGGCCAGCCCCGAGACCAGTTGACCTTCAAGGAGAGGCGTGCCTTCGCCCAGGTCCATGACGGGCACCCGTCCCGCGAGAGGTGCGGTGTCCTGGAATGCCCCCGCCGGGTTGATGGTCAGTTGCTCCACACGCAGTGCGTCGGCAGGAATCGCCTGTCCAGCCGGCAGAGGCTTGGCTGCAACAACGACGGCAAAGGTCTGGCTCTGGGCGGCCTTGGCGGCCGGCGCGCTGGCTGACGACGGGGCAGTTGCCACGGGCGGCGGCGACTGTCTGCTCAACACCCATGCATAGCCGCCGAGTGCAAGCGCCAGGAGCACGAGGATGGCTGCGATGACTTTGGTGAGGTTGATCATGATCGGCGTTTCAAGAGAGAGGAATCAGTGGAGCTATCGATGAACAACTCATGGCGAGATGACGACTACCCGCTCTGTCGACCCCAAACCATCCAAACCGCCGCGCCGATCGCCAGATATGCCGCATAGGGAATGAAGCGCACCCGAGTCGAAGACGAGTCGCCGGCAACACGAGATGACGATCCGAAAAGCATCAGCGAAACCTTGGGAAGCACAGGCCAGCGATGAAGGACCATCCAGAGCACCGCATGCAAGCCAGCCAGCAGGCTGCCGACAATCCAGACAGGCGGCAGTGCCGAAATGCCCACCCAGAGGCCAAGCGCACCTGCGAACTTCACATCGCCTGCGCCCATGACGCCCAGAGCGTAGAAAACCAGCAGTCCGAAGAAGCCGGCGCCTGCACCGATCAACGCGTTTCTCCAGTCGCCGCCTGGACTGATTCCCAGGGCGAGCGCCGCAAGCGCCAGGAGGGCGCCTGCGAGCGAAAGCCAATTGGGGACGCGGCGTTGCTTGAAGTCATAGACGGCTATGAGGACCAGCCACATCAAGCACACCGATGTCATTGCCACGGAACGCGCTATTACGCAGCGCTGATGGCCGTCTTGATGCTGGTCCAGATGGTGGACAGCTTTGCGCCAATACCGTCGGTACCTGTAATTGCGGTGATCATCACCACCGAAATAAGCCCCGCAATAATTCCATATTCAATTGCGGTCGCACCTTCTTCATCGCGCAGAAAACGAGTAATAGAGCTGAGCATGATTTCCCCTTCAAGGAAGTGTTAACAAAGGCTTGCGAGGTGGATGTTATACAGCGTAACTCCGTGTATCAACAAGGCAAACCCGCAAGTCTTTCGTCAGAGTGTGCTAGCCGAAAGGGGTATAGCAGGATAGCGGCCAGCCTCTCGCCAGCCGGAGACAGGGGTGACCTGCTCAGCCAGTTAACGATCAGGAAACCAATTTTTCCCTCTGTGGACCACAGTGCGCCTCCCATGAAGGGGGGATGTGGCGTAACGGCGCGGGGAACGCTCGGGATGGGGGCGTTACGGGAACAAACGCGTTACGTGTTACGTAGCACGGGCCCCTGAGCCTTAGATGTAACGGTCAAAAAAGGCCCAGTTCGTGAGCAAAAAGTCACGACTTCGAGGGGGTCGCCCCAAGGGCAGGAGGGTCTAGGGCCCGGGCCTCAGCCCAGGATCTCTTCGTGGAAGAGCTTCCAGTCGGTACCCTGGCGTAACCAGTACTGGCGACGGGAACGTCCGCTCTTCTCGCCTTCGAACACTTCGCCGAAGGTGACAACCATGGTGTCGTCGCCGTCCTTCCAGTGGAGGTACGACATGTCCTTGAGCTGGACGCGCTTGCCCTGCGCGTATTTCACTTCGTCGTCGACGACTGAAATTCCCTCATTGGACTTTTTGGCTATGCGCTGGAAATCGGGCAAATAGAATTTCTTCAATTGCGCTTCATTTCCGCTGGCGCGGGCGTCTTTCCAGCCGGTGATAGCACTTGTAATTGACTGGGCTTCTTTTTCTGCCTGCGTTTGCGAAATCCATTGCAGGCTGCGCGCGGTGACCACCGGCGTGGCGCCGATTTGCACCTTGCGCAATAGCTGCCTGAGGTCGGGGTTGGCCATGACCACGCAGCCGTCGCTCGCCAGCGGCGCCCGGGCGAACTGCTGCGGCGGGGTGCCGTGCAGCCAGATGCCGCTGCCGGTCTTGCCGCGCCGCACGTCGTACGGGTTGGGGTAGTTGATGGGCAGGGCGCCCGCGCCGTAGAAGTCCTTCAGCGTCTTCGGATCGAGGCTGCTGGTGATGTAGTACACGCCCAGCGGCGTGCGCGCATCGCCTTCGGTGGCCTTGTCGGTGCCGGCCTTGCCGACCGAGATGTAGTAGTCGGCCGCCAGCTTCAGGCCCTTGTCCGAGTTCTCGAACAGGTAGAGCCGCGAGCGCGAGGCGTCCACCGCGATGGCGTAGCGGCTGCGGGTGGACAGCGCCAGGAACTGCGAGGGCACGGTGTTGGCCGGTGGGCGGTCGCGCAGGGCCTGCAGGCGGCGCTTCGATTCCTCGTGCAGCTCGGCCATGGCCGGGTTGCCGCGCATCTTCGCGATGCTGGCGGTGTCGGGCAGCGAGTTCGAAGGCGGCACCTGCGCGGCGAGCAGGTCGCCGTAGACGAGCTGTGCCAGCTGGAAGTTCGGGTAGTCGCGCACCAGGTCGCGCGCCTTGGCCAGCGCGGGCCGGGTCTGGCCGCGGCCGAACATCTCGTAGACGGCGATCAGCCGGGCTTCGGCGCTGCTGGCTTCCTGGATGCTGCCGGCCGGTGCCGGCCTGCGTGCGGGCTTGGCATTCGCTGCTGCAGCCGCAGCCGTGCGCAGCTCGGCGTTGCCGGTGCTCTTCCTGCCCTTGGCGCCGCGAGGCTCTCTGACTTCCCAGGCCGAGGCGACACGGCTGTTCGTGCCGTTGCGCGCCGTGGCGCGGCTGCCGTTGCGGCCGTTGCCTGCAACGGCTGTCTTGCCGCCTTTTTCCTTGTGAGCCGCGCTGCCCGCCTTGGCGGCGCCGCCTGTCTTGCCGGCGGCGTTCGACGCCAGCGCGGCACCGGGCGCCGCGAACATCAGTGCCGACGCGGCGGCAATCGCCGCGAGCAGCTGCTGTCCGCTGCGCAGACGAAAAGGGGGATGCTGAAGCCGGCCCTGCCGGACGATGTCTGCCACTAGCCGCCGACGCTTTCCTTGCGAATGTGCCATTGATTGCCGGAGCGCTGCATCTCCAGCGTCTTGCGGCTCGAAACGTTGAGGTTGTCCGCGCGGTAGATCTGGCGGAACTTGGCCGTCGCGTTCTGGCCGTCGACCTTGATCGCGAGGTTCTCGATGTTCACGCTGATGCTCGACTTGCCGACGATGCGCGCGCGGCGGTCTTCTTCCCAGCTCTTGCGGCTCTGGCCGCCGGCGGGCGTGAAGTCGGAGCCGTAGGCCGCGAGGTAGCGATCCATGTCCTGGCTGGCCCAGGCAGAAGCCCATGCGCGCACGGCCGATTCGACTTCGGCATTGGCAGAGGCGTTGCCTGCTGCGGGTGCCGGGGCAGGTGCGGGAGCCGGTGCTGCTTCGGGTGCCTTGGGCGCCGCGGCCACCGGCGCGGGAGCTGCCGCGACCTTGGCAGGCGGCGGCGGTGCCGCAGGCGCGGGCGCCGGAGCCGGGGCTGCCTTGGCGGCAGGCGCAGGTGCTGGTGCGGCCGCGATCAGCGTGGTCGGCTTGCCGCCGGGCGGCGTCGGCGTGAAGAGCGTGCGGATCACCGCGAGCTTGGGCTGCACGGCGGTGTTGTTCTGGTCGAGCTGCAGCGCCTTGCTGTAGGCCTGGCTCGCGAGCCGGGCGTACACGTCGCCGAGGTTCTCCTGGGCGGTGGCGTAGCTGGGGTTGGTGCGGATCGCGCTCTCGAGCGCGGCGCGGGCCTTGTCGAACTGGTTCTGGCTCGCGTAGATCACCGCGAGGTTGTTGTAGGGCTCGGGCAGCTCGGGCGCGTCGAGCGTGAGCTGCGTGAAGGCGGCGATGGCTTCGTTGCGCTTGCCGGTGTCGAGCTGGATCACGCCCTTGAGAAAGCGCATCTGCGGATCGCGCGGCTTGTCCTTGAGGAAGGCCTCGGCCTTGGCCATGGCCTCGTCGAGCTTGCCGGCCTGCATGAGCTTGTCGACTTCCTCGTGCTCGATGGCCGCCAGCGCCGGAAGCGCGACGCCACAGGTGGCCGCGGCCAGGAGCAGGGCGCGCACGGTGGGGGAGAAGCTGAAACGGGCGCGTGGCCTGGGGCTCTTGGGCATTGCGGACAAGACCTCGTAGGGGTGGGTGATGCGGCAGGGATTGTAAGTGGGGCGGGTAACCCCCCGATACAGGGATGACAGGCCTTTCGAAGCCTTTCGGCGCGCCCGCAACGCCTGCCCGCGCCCCCGCCCGGGGCGGCCCCGCAGTACAGTGCCGCCGTGGACCGCCTTCAAAGCATTGAAACTTTCGTTCGCGTCGCGCAGACCCAGAGCTTCGCCGAAGCCGCAAGGCAGCTGCGCGTGGCCAACTCGGTCGTCACCACGCGGGTCAAGCAGCTCGAGGAGTTCCTCGGCGCGCCGCTCTTCCACCGCAGCACGCGCGTGGTGCGGCTCAGCGACATGGGCCAGGCCTTCCTGCGCGACTGCACCGAGCTGGTGGCGCGCGCCGACAGCATCGTCGATCAGATGCGCGATGCGCGCGGTACGCCTTCGGGCACGCTGCGCGTGCATGCGCTGACCGGCATGGTGCTGGGGCGTTTCGCCTCGCTGCTGCGGGAGTTCCAGTCGACCTACCCCGACATCCACCTCGAGCTGATCGTGAGCGACGCCGTGGCCGACCCGGTGAAGGCCGGCGTCGACTGCGCGCTGCAGATCTTTCCCGCGGCCTCCCAGGAGCTGGTGGCCAGGCCGCTCTTTCCGGTGCGGCGCGTGCTGTGCGCCACGCCGGCGTACCTGAAGGCGCACGGCACGCCGGCCACGCCGCGCGAGCTGCACCGCCACAAGCTGGGCCTGTACTCGGGCTATCCCACGCGCGACCGCTGGACCTTCCACCACGGCGGCGAGCAGACCACCATCTATCTCGCGGCCGCGCTGCTGACCAACAGCGTGCACCTGCTGCGCGAATATGCGCTGGAGCATGCGGGCATCGTCTGCCTGCCCACGCTGGTGGCGGGCGACGCCATCGCGCGCGGCGAACTCAGCGTGGTGCTGGCGGACCACCAGCTGTCGTCGTTCTCCCTGAGCGCGGTCTACGCGGGCACCTCGCGCAATGCGCTGAAGCTGCGCCTGTTCATCGAGCACATCGCCACCCGCTTCACGCGTGTGCCGCCGTGGGACGCGACGTTGATCGAGCGCGGGTTGATCCCCGAAGAGCTCATCGAGTTCAGCCGCACCAGCGGATGAGGTGAGCACTTCCCCAGGCTTTGCGTAATTCGTTTCGCCGACGGCCCGGCGTAGACGGTTCTGCGGCGCCTAGCGAACGAGCCTTGTGGCTCGCTCCCGGGCGCCGGTCCGGTACGGGGTAAACCCCAGCGATTATTCGGAAGCTCCGAACAATCCTCTTCCAAACTGGTCCCTACCGGTGTTGCCGCATGGCTCCTAGAGTTCGCTCATCCAAGGAGACAAAACATGACAGCCACCCATTCCACTGCCCCGGCCGCGGCCTACAGGACCCGCTTCGGATCGCTCAAGGACTTCGAGAAGGGCCACGTCGAAGCCATCGACGACGACGTGCGGCACTACGCCTTCTCCAACTGCTTCGAGATCGCGAGCCTCAGCAGGCCCTACGAGAAAGTCGTGTTCGGCCAGAACCAGATCTACGTGCTGGAGACGCTGCGCGCCGAAGGCACCTCGCCCTGGTACACCTGCGCGCACGACGAGTTCGCGCTGGTGATGGACGGCGACGTCGAAGTGCACCTGGTGCAGCTCGACGAGAGCCAGGTGGTGGCCGACAAGGACAAGAACGGCGCCGTGCTCGTGAAGGGCGAGCCCAGGGGAAAGAAGATGGGCTGGATGAAGCTCTCGCGCGGCCACCAGGGCCTGCTGCCGAAGAACACCGCCTACCAGTTCCGCAACGCCGGCGAACCGGGCGTGATCGTGCTGCAGAGCTGCAAGGGCGATCTCTCGGTGGAGAAGTGGGCCGAGATCTGCCAGGCGCATTGACTCGCCCCCAGGCTTCGCGCACTTCGTGTCGCTGCGCCAACCCCCTACCGGGGGCAACACCTGCGGCCCGGCAGAGCCGGTTCCGCGGTGTTCCGCGAAGGATGCAGGCCACTTATTCAGACCAGACAAGGAAAACACCATGAACGCACCCGCAGAACTCGCCAAGGTGATCGCGTCGCAGCCCGACGCCACGCTCGGCTACAAGGACTTCTCGCTCGGCAGCTTCAGCTTCCGCCGCGACGAATACTTCGTGCACATCGGCTGGAAGACCCGCGACGGCCGCCCCATGAGCCACACCATGGACGCCGGCAACTACCTGCGCGCGCTGATGCGCGACGTGGCCTGGGGCTTCTTCTACGGCTGGGTCAACTTCGACGACGTGTTCGGCACCGTCAACCACTACGAGTCGGTCGACCTGTACGCCGGCAGCTTCAACGGCACCATGAAGGAGGCCGGCATCGACCTGCTGGAGAACTTCCCGACCGCGCAGATCCGCGCCACCTTCGAGGCCATGCTCGACGACTGGACCAACGAGAGCTTCGACCCCTTCGCCGCGCCGCAGGAAACCGGCTCGCCCTACGGCCGCAAGAACGGCAACAACACCGCCAAGATCACCAGGGCGCGCGAGCTCGCCAAGCGCTGCGTGGGCCTGAAGGGCGACCTCGACCTGCGCAGCGACGAGCGCGGCGCGCCGGTCAACCGCGCCTTCGCCGACGTGCCGCAGGGCCAGCCCGAGCTGCACCCCGAGCCCGGCTTCGAGAACGAGGTGCACGCCTTCAACCTCTTCGGCTTCCTGAGCCGTTCGCAGGTGACGTGGAACCCGAGCTTCACCTCGGTGGTGAAGCACAGCTACATGTGCCCGACGACCGAGGAGCACATCCTGCCGATCATCCACGGCAACGACCGCGTCGAGTGGTTCTTCCAGATGACCGACGAGATCCACTGGGACTGCGGCGACAAGAACACCGGCAGGCCCATGGCCCGCGTGATCATGAAGGCAGGCGACATGGCCGCCATGCCTGCCTACTGCCGCCACCAGGGCTTCAGCCCCAAGCGCTCGATGCTGCTGGTGTGGGAGAACGGCTCGCCGAGCCTGGTGTACGAGATCCAGAAGGGCGAGTCGCCCGAGATCCCGGTGCAGTTCTGAACTGACTTTCTCCCTCCCCCTCTGGGGGAGGGCAGGGGTGGGGGCTCTTCGAGCCCGCGCCCTCCTTGAAGAAGCCCCCACCCCAACCCTCCCCCAGCGGGGGAGGGAGAGGAACGCTCATGCCTATTTCTTCCATCCGCCACCAGCTCTTCATCGACGGCCGCTTCGTCGACGCCGAGTCCGGCGAGACCCTCGCCACGCTGAACCCGCACGACAACACGCCCATCGTCGAGGTGGCGCTCGCCGGCAAGGCCGACGTCGACAAGGCCGTGGCCGCTGCGAAGCGCGCCTTTCCGAAGTGGAGCCGCATGGCCGCCGCCGACCGCGGCCGCATCCTGCTGAAGCTCGCCGATCTCATCGAGGCCAACGCCGAGGAGCTCGCACGGCTCGAATCGCTGGACACGGGCCACCCGATCCGCGACTCGCGCCGGCTCGACGTGCCGCGCACCGCGGCGTGCTTCCGCTACTTCGGCGGCATGGCCGACAAGTTCCAGGGCGAGACCATCCCGGTGGAGGAGGGCTTCCTCAACTACACGCTGCGCGAGCCCGTCGGCATCGTCGGCCAGGTGGTGCCGTGGAACTTCCCGCTGATGTTCACCAGCTGGAAGATGGCGCCCGCGCTCGCGGCCGGCAACTGCATCGTGATGAAGCCGGCCGAGATCACGCCGCTGAGCTCGCTTCGCATCGCCGAGCTGATGGCCGAGGCCGGCCTGCCGCCCGGCGTGGTCAACATGCTGCCGGGCCTGGGCAGCGTGGCGGGGCAGTACATCGCCGAGCACCCGGAGATCGCGAAGATCGCCTTCACCGGAAGCACCGCCACCGGCCGGCGCATCGTGCAGGCCAGCGCGGGCAACCTGAAGAAGGTGCAGCTCGAACTCGGCGGCAAGGGACCGAACATCGTGTTCGAGGACGCGAACCTGCAGGCGGCCGTCAACGGCAGCGCTTGGGCCATCTTCCACAACCAGGGGCAGGCCTGCATCGCGGGCTCGCGGCTGATGCTGCACGAGAGGATCGCCGACGAATTCCTCGCGCAGTTCATCCCGCTCGCGAAGTCGATCCGCCTGGGCAATCCGCTCGACGATGCGACGGAGATGGGCCCGCTCACCAGCGCGCAGCACCGCGAGCGCGTGCTGGGCTACGTCGACGTGGCGCAGGGCGAGGGCGGCGAGCTGCTCGCGGGCGGCAAGTCGCCCGGCGGCGAACTGGCGAAAGGCTGCTACGTCGAACCGACGGTGATGCGCGCCAGGTCGTACAAGGACCGCGTCGCGCAGGAAGAGGTGTTCGGCCCATTCGTCACCGTGCTCACCTTCAAGTCCGACGAAGAGGCGATGCAGATCGCCAACGGCACCGACTACGGCCTCGGCAGCGGCCTGTGGACCCGCGACCTGCAGCGCGCCCACAAGGTGGCTCGCGACCTGCACGCCGGCATGGTCTGGATCAACAGCTACAAGCGCGTGAACCCCGGCTCGCCCTTCGGCGGCGTCGGCCAGAGCGGCTACGGCCGCGAGATGGGCTTCGACGCGATGCGCGAGTACACGCAGGTCAAGAGCGTGTGGGTGAACGTCGACGCGCAGATACCGCCGCACTTCGTGCGCTGACGAAGCGGGACATCGAGACGAGCAGATCAGAGCAAGAGAAAGAACGAGGAGACACGAGAGATGCATTCGATCACCGCCCGCTTCATCGCGAGCCTCGCCGCTGCCGGTGCGCTGTTCGCCGCCGCTGCGCCCGCCGCCGCGCAGACCTGGCCCGTGAAGCCGGTGCGCGTCGTCATCGGCTTCCCGCCCGGCGGCATCGTCGACACGGTGGCGCGGCAGCTCCAGCCGCGCCTGCAGGCCGCGCTCGGCCAGCCGGTGATCGTCGACAACCGCGGCGGCGCCGGAGGCACCCTGGCAGCGGCCGAAGTGGCCAAGGCCGCACCCGACGGACACACGCTGCTGATGGTGTTCGACAGCTACGCGACCTATCCGCTGGTCTACCCGAAGCTGAGCTTCGACATCGCGCGCGACCTGCAACCGGTGACGCAGATCGTCAGCAATCCGCTTGTGCTGCTGGTCAACCCGAAGGTCGATGCGCGCGACCTCAGGAGCTTCGTGAGCCTGCTCAAGTCGCAGCCCGGGCGCCTCAACTACGCGAGCGTCGGGCCGGGGTCGAGCAACCATCTCACGGCCGAATACTTCAAGGCGGTGAGCGGCACCTTCGTCACGCACATTCCCTATCGCGGCGGCGGCCCGGCGCAGCAGGACCTGCTCGGCGGGCAGGTCGAGATGATGTTCCTCTCCGCCGTCCTGGCGCAGCCGCACGTCAAGTCGGGCCGCCTGCGCGCGCTGGCCCAGACCGGCCTGCAGCGCGCGGCCGCCTACCCCGACACGCCCACCATCGCCGAGAGCGGCTATCCAGGCTTCGAAGTCAATTCATGGGTCGGCCTGCTGGCGCCTGCGGGCACGCCGCGCCCCGTGGTCGACCGGCTCCAGGCCGAGGTGAAGAAGATCGTTGCCGACCCCGCCTTCGCCGCGCGCCTGCAGGAGCAGGGCCTGACGGGCATCGCGGGCACGCCCGAGCAGTTTGCGGCGGTGCTGCGCACCGAGCAGGACAAGTGGGCCCGGCTGGTGCGCGAGCGCCAGCTGAGCCTGGAGTAGCAGTGAGAGCGACGCAGAGTCCGGCAACAGGACAACAGAAGGAGACAACCATGGCAATCAATCGCAGGCAGTTCACGCAGGCCACGGCCGCGCTGGTGGCATCGGGCGCGGCACCGCTGGTGTTCGCGGCCGACACGCTGAAGATCGGCTACGTGTCGCCGCAGACCGGGCCGCTGGCGCCCTTCGGCGAGGCCGACAAGTGGGTCATCGACCAGATGAAGGCGGCCTTCAAGGAAGGTCTGACCGTCGGCGGAAAGAAGTACGCGGTGCAGATCGTGCTGAAGGACAGCCAGTCGAACCCCAACCGCGCGGGCGAGGTGGCGAACGACCTGATCCTGAAGGACAAGGTGGCGCTGGTGCTCACCGCAGGCACGCCCGAGACCGCCAACCCGGTGAGCGACGCCTGCGAGCTCAACGAGGTGCCCTGCGTCTCCAGCGTGGTGCCGTGGCAGCCGTGGTTCTTCGGACGCAAGGGCGATCCGGCCAAGGGCTTCAACTGGACGTACCACATGTTCTGGGGCTTGGAGGACGTCATCGCCAACTTCACCAACGGCTGGAAGACGCTCGCCACCAACAAGAAGGTCGGCGGGCTCTTCCCCAACGACGGCGACGGCAACGCGTGGGGCGACAAGGAGCTGGGCTTTCCGAAGCCGCTCTCGCAGATGGGCTTCACGCTCACCGACCCGGGCCGCTTCCAGAACGGCACGCAGGACTTCAGCGCGCAGATCGCGGCCTTCAAGAGAGACGGCGTGGAGATCGTCACCGGCGTGGTGATTCCGCCGGACGCAAAGACCTTCCTCACGCAGGCGCGGCAGCAGGGCTTCAAGCCCAAGGTCATCACGCTGGGCAAGGCGCTGCTGTTCCCCGGAGCGATCGAGGCGCTGGGCGACCTGGGCGACGGTCTTTCCACCGAGGTGTGGTGGAGCCCTGCGCATCCGTTCACATCGAGCCTCACGCAGCAGAGCGCGAAGGCGCTGGCCGAAGCCTACGAGGCCGGCACGAGGAAGCAGTGGACGCAGCCGATCGGCTTCGCGCATGCGCTCTTCGAGGTGGCGGCGAATGCGCTGGGGCGCGCCAGGTCGCTGAAGGCTTCGGACGTGCGCGACGCGGTCGCATCGACCTCGATCAATTCGGTGGTCGGCCCGGTGAAGTGGGGCGGCCAGGGGCCGTTCAAGAACGTCAGCAAGACGCCGCTGGTGCTCGGCCAGTGGGGCAAGGGCCAGAAGTACAAGGTGGAGCTGACCATCGTGAACAACGAGGCGGCCACCAACATTCCCACCGGCGGCAAGCTGCGGCTGCTCTGACGCGGGAACGCCATGACGCTGCTTGCACTGCATGCCGTGAGCAAGTCCTACGGCGCGCTCAAGGTCACCGACGGCATCACGCTGGCGGTGGCCGAGGGCGAGACGCTGGGCATCCTCGGGCCCAACGGCGCGGGCAAGACCACGCTGTTCAACCTGATCTCGGGCGACGTGCGCGTCGATGCCGGGCGCGTGGAATACGCCGGCCGCGACGTGACGCGGCTGAAGCCCCACCAGCGCTGCCACGCCGGCATCGGCCGCAGCTACCAGGTGCCGCAGCCCTTCGGCAACATGAGCGTGTTCGAGAACCTCGTGACCGCTGCCTGCTTCGGCGGGCAGCAGAACGAGCGGGAGGCCTGGCACACCGCGCAGGAGGTGCTGGAACAGACGGGCCTGATGGCGCATGCCAACAAGCCTGCGGGCGGCCTCACGCTGCTCGACCGCAAGCGGCTGGAGCTGGCGCGCGCGCTGGCGACACGGCCGAAGCTGCTGCTGCTCGACGAGATCGCGGGCGGCCTCACGGAACCAGAGGCCGCGGTGCTGGTCGGCGAGCTCAAGCGCATCAAGGCGCGCGGCATGACGATGATCTGGATCGAGCACGTGGTGCACGCGCTGCTGTCGCTGGCGGACCGGCTGTTCGTCATCAACTTCGGGCAGAAGCTCGCGGAAGGTGCGCCACGCGCGGTGATGAGCGATCCGGAGGTGCGGCGGGTGTACATGGGGATGGAAGCATGAGCACGCATCGACTTCGCATTGCTCCTTCCCCCTCTGGGGGAAGGCCGGGATGGGGGCACGACGGCGCCGCCATTCCGACGCCGCCTGCCCCCACCCCAACCCTCCCCCAGAAGGGAAGGGGGCAGGACCCGCGGGAGCAAACACCATGAACACCCTGCTCTCCACCCGCGACCTCAAGGCCTTCTACGGCGACGCGCAGGCTCTCTTCGGCATCGACTTCTCGCTGGAGCGCGGCGAGCTGGTGGCCATCATCGGCGCCAACGGCGCGGGCAAGTCGACCTTCCTCAAGAGCCTCACGGGCCTAGTGCGCGCGCCGCTCGACGCGATCCGCTTCAAGGGCGAGCCCATCGGCGGCCTGCCGCCTGGCGACATCGTGCGCCGCGGGCTCGCCATGGTGCCCGAGGGCCGCCGGCTCTTCCCGAGCCTCAGCGTCGAGGAGAACCTGCTGATGGGCGCCACGCCATCGCGCAAGGGGCCGTGGAACCTGCAGCGGCTGTATGCGCTCTTTCCCATCCTCGCCGAGAAGCGCAACCAGCCGGGCACCTCGCTTTCGGGCGGGCAGCAGCAGATGGTCGCGCTCGGCCGTGCGCTCATGAGCAACCCCGAGGTGCTGCTGTGCGACGAGCTCTCGCTGGGGCTCGCGCCCATCGTCATCCGCGAGATCTACGCCGCCATGCCGGCGATCACCTCGGAGGGCATGACGGTGGTCATCGTCGAGCAGGACGTGACCATGGCGCGGCAGGTCTCGCAGCGCGTCTACTGCTTCCAGGAAGGCCGCGTGTCGCTCGAGGGGCGTTCGGCCGAGCTCACGCGCGAGCAGATCTCGCAGGCCTACTTCGGCCTCTCCGAGGACTCGGAGGCGGCCCATGCTTGAGACGCTCGTCCAGGGCCTGCTGCTGGGCGGCCTCTACACGCTCTTCGCGCTGGGCCAGTCGCTGATGTTCGGCGTGATGCGGCTGACCAACACGGCGCAGGGCGACTTCATCGTTCTCGGTGCATTCGCGGTCATTGCGGGCATGTCGCTGACGGGCGGCGAGTCGCCGTGGCTGGTGGTGCTGGCGGTGCTGCCGGTGGCCTTCGGCTTCGGCTACGTGCTGCAGCGCTTCGTGCTCAACGGCACGCTCGGCAAGGACCCGCTGCCCTCGCTGGTCGTCACCTTCGGCCTGTCGATCGTCATCCAGAACCTGCTGCTCGAGCTGTTCTCGGCCGATCCGCGCGCCATCGAGACCGGCGGGCTCAGCACGCAGGGCATCGCGCTGGGTGACGCGATGTCGCTGGGCGTGCTGCCGCTGGTCGTGCTGGCCGTCGCGCTCGCTGCGACGGGCGCTCTGCAGTGGCTCTTCGCACGCACGGCGCTGGGGCGGTCGTTCCGCGCCGTGTCGGACGACCGCGAGATCGCCGAGCTGATGGGGCTGAACGCGAAGAAGGTCTACGCGCTCGCGACCGCCATCGCCTTCGTGCTGATCGCCGTCGCGGGCGCACTGCAGGGCATGCGCACGACGGTGTCGCCTTCGGACGGGCCGCTGCTGCTGCTCTTCGCCTTCGAGGCCGTGATCATCGGCGGCATGGGCTCCTTCTGGGGTACGCTGGCGGGCGCGATGATCCTCGGCGTCACGCAGCAGATCGGCTTCAGGCTGGACCCGGGCTGGGGCATCTGGTTCGGGCACATCGTGTTCCTCGCCGTGCTGGTGCTGCGGCCGCAGGGGCTTTTTCCCAGGACGCGCGGATGACCAACATGCCTCCTTCCATCGTCGCGGTCGAACGCGCAACGGCCGCGAGCCGCGCGGCGCTGTTCGCCGGCATCGCCATCGTTCTCGTCGCGGCCAGCCTGCCGTTGTGGGGCGAATCGAGCTGGATGCGCGAGTTCGTCGAGATCGCCTGCTACTTCATCTTCGCGATGATGTGGAACCTGCTCGCCGGCTACGGCGGCATGGTGAGCATCGGACAGCAGGCCTTCTTCGGCTTCGGCGGCTACGTGATGCTGATGCTCGGCAACTTCGCGGGCGTGAACCCCTTCGTGGCGATACCGCTGGGCGCGTTGGCCGCGGGGCTGGTGGCGGTGCCCGTGTCCTTCGTCGCGTTCCGGCTGTCGGGCGGCTACTTCGCCATCGGCACATGGGTCATCGCGGAGGTGTTCAGGCTGAGCTTCGCCAACGTGTCGGCCGTGGGCGGCGGCTCGGGCACCACGCTGACCGCGCTGCGCGGCATCGACAAGGCGACGCGCGAGAGCACCACCTACTGGATGGCGCTGGCCTGCGTGGTCGCGGCGATCGTGCTGGTGTATCTGTTCCTGCGCAGCAAGCGCGGCCTGGCGCTGCTGGCGATACGCGACAACGAGGTGGCCGCCGAGTCGCAAGGCATTCCGGTGGCGCGCATGAAGCTCGCGGTATACGTGGTCGCGGCCTTCGGCGCGGGGCTCGCGGGGGCGCTTTACTTCGTGGGCAACCTGCGCATCAGCCCCGACGCGGCCTTCAGCGTCAACTGGACGGCCTTCGCCATCTTCATGGTGGTCATCGGCGGCATCGGGCGCATCGAGGGGCCGCTGGTGGGCGCGCTCATCTTCTGGGCGCTGAACAAGTTCCTGAGCGACTACGGCACCTGGTACCTGCTGGGTTTGGGGCTGCTCGCGATCCTCGTCACGCTGTTCTTCAAGCAGGGGTTGTGGGGGTTCGCACAGCAGCGCTGGGGCTGGTCGCTGTTCCCCACGCAGCGCAAGCTGCTTCGCACCTTGCCGCAAGGGAGTGCGCTTCTACGTGATCGCCCCTGACTGGAAGCCACTTCGGACTTGCTAAAAACATCGTCGTCATGTAACGTGTTGTAAACGCCATGTAATCATTCCTTCCAGTCCCCTTCATCCTCCTGGAGTCATCTTGACGATCACCAAACGCCGCCTGCTCGAAGGCGGCGCGGCAGCCATTGCCGCTTCGCTGCTTGCGAAGACTTCGTGGGCTCAACAGCAACGCAACAGCGGCACCGCCGACGCGGCCTGGCCGACCAAGCCCGTGCACATCCTCGTGGGGTTTCCTGCAGGCGCATCGCCCGACCTCGCGGCGCGCGCCATCGCCGAGCCGCTGTCGAAGATCCTGCGCCAGCCGGTGGTCGTCGAGAACAAGCCCGGCGCCAGCGGCAACACCGTGGCCGACCAGGTGGCGAAGGCCACCGACGACCACACCATCGGCGCGCTGATCAACGGCAACCTGACGATCGCGAAGCTGCTCAATCCCTCGCTGCCCTTCGATCCCGAGAAGGACTTCGCGCCGGTCGGCCTGATCGGCACCGCGCCGCTGGTGCTGGCCGTCTCGGGCAGCGCAACCGGCAAGACCGCGGCCGAGCAGCTGCTGTGGGTGCGAAACCTCGGCAGCGGCGCCAAGTACGGCACGCCGGGCGTGGGCACCGTGGGCCACCTGGGCATGGAGCTCATCAAGAGCCGCGCGGCCATCACCGCGCAGCACAAGCCCTACACCGGCAATCCGCAGGTCATCGCGGGCCTGCTGGCCAACGAGATCCAGCTGGCGCTGCTGCCGCCGGGCCTCGCGATGCCGCACATCAAGTCGGGAAAGATCAAGGCCATCGGCGTAACCTCGCCCGAGCGCAGCCCGCTGGCGGGCGAGCTGCCCACCATCCGCGACGCGGACGTGCGCGGCGCCGACCTCGAGATCTGGACCGCGCTGGCCGCGCCCGCGAACATGAAGCCCGCGGCCGTCGCCAGGCTCAATGCCGCGCTGGTCGAAGTCATCAGCTCGCCCGACGTGAGCCAGGCGCTGCTGAAGACCGGCTGGCAGGCCCAGCCCGGCTCGCCCGACACGCTGGCCAAGCGCATGCGCGCCGACACCACGCGCCTGGGCGGCGTGATCATCATGAAGGGCATCCACTCGGAAGGCTGATGCCTTCCGGGGTGTCGTTCGCTGCTTCGCTCGCCCGCGCTCAGGTCTTCGATGCGGTGCGCTTGAACAGCGGCTGCTCGAAGCGGATCGTGATGATCTCCGTGTCGTCCGGCTTGCCGGGCACGCGGCCGTCTTCCGTCGGGTAGTTGGTGTCGATCGCGACGGCGAGCGTGTAGTCGTCCGCCACCTCGACGCTTTCGATCGAGTCGAAGGGCATGCTGAACTTGCCGTTCGCGACGTTGGCCAGCGGGCCGCCGATGTCGTCCGGGTCGGAGATGTTCAGCAGGTCGACCAGCAGCGTCTTCTTGAGCACGCCGTCGGCGTCCTTCACGTCGAGGTCGACCATGTAGAGGCGCTTGACCACGGCCTTGGAGCCATAGAGGCTGTCGCGCTCGATCAGCACGAACCTGTTGCCGCCGATGTTGGTCATGTCGCCGATGACGATCTGGTTGTCCTTGGCGGGGCCGTCCTTCCTGTAGACCGGGTTCTTGCCGGTGTAGAGCATCGAGGCGGGATCGAACTCGAAGAAGTTCAGGTAGCGCTCGTCGTCGGCCACCGGGCGCAGCGATGCCAGCGAAGGCGCCGCTTCGGGCACCGCGTAGAGGCGGGTCTTGTCGGCGTTGAAGGCGAGGCTCTCGAAGCCGCGGCTGGAGAGCGAAGTCGCGGTGGCGCCCTCGTTCATCACCAGCGGGTTGGACGGGCTGCGCAGGAAGGGATGCGGCACCGGGTCGCTCATCAGCGTGCCGTCCTTGTCGAAGTGCAGGATGTAGGGGCCGAACTCCTCGCCCACGAAGTACGTGCCGTCCTTCGCGCGGGCGATCGACTCGACGTCGAGATCGAAGCCCGTCAGCAGCCGGCCGCTGACGATGCGCGGATCGACCGGCTTGCCGCTGTCGACGAGGTTGTTGCCCGAGACCGTCTGGTAGTTGGCGAAGTCGGCGGTGATCTTCAAATCGACGCCCTTGCCGTCCTTCAGGAAGCCCTTCGCATCGTTGAATGCGACATGGCTGTTGACCTTCACGGTGCCGGGCACCGTCGTGCCGTTGGACGCGGTGCGGAAATCGATGCTCAGGTTGTAGAAGCCGACCACGAAGTCGCCGGAGTTGCCCTTGCTGCCGTAGCCGTTGTCGGGCATGGCGGTCCAGGTGCCGTCGTCGTTCTTCAGCAGCGCCGAAAAGCCGGGCAGCGGCTGGCCGTCGACGAAGGGCGGCGTCACGCCGAGCGCGGCGGTGATGAACTGGCCGGTGGTCGGCCCGGGCTGGCGGAACGAGTCTGGCAGCGAGGCCCAGCCGGTGAGCTTGTGCGGCAGGCCCGCGGAAGCATCCTGCGGCGGCTGGGCAGCGGGAGCGGGTGCCGGCGCGGGCGCAGGCGCCGGTGCTGGAGCGGGCGTGCCCGCCACGGGCGGAAGGACGATGCCGTTTCCGTTGCCGCCGCCCCCGCATGCGGCGAGGACTGCGGATGCAACGGCCGCGATTGCGATATGGCGCGGCAGGCTGAGCGAGACGAGGCGACTGGACACGATTGGATCCTCCGGTGTTGTTGTGAGGGGAGCAATCTAGGAAGCCGATGTGACCTGTCCGTGAATGTCCTTTCGCCTTTCGTCCTTCGCTGTTTGCCTTTCGCTTTCGTTCAGTGCGGATCGGCCGCGATCAGAGCATCCGAGAGACCCGGTCCGCCGCTTCGCGCAGCGCGGGCAGCATGGTCTCCTGCATCGCCTTCGCGCTGGTGCGGTTCGCCTGGCCGCTGATGTTGAGCGCGGCCACCATGCGGCCCTGCCTGTCGACGACTGGCGCGGCCACCGAGATCAGGCCCTCCTCGAGTTCCTGGTTCACCAGGCACCACTGCTGCTTGCGCGCCTGCGCGACCTTGGCCATGAGCGCGTCGATGTCGGTGATCGTGTGCCGGGTCAGCGCCTCGATGTTCGAGGCTTCGAGCCGCGCGCGCACCTCGTCGTCGTCGAGGTCCGCCAGCAGCAGCCGGCCCAGCGAGGTGCAGTAGGCCGGCAGGCGCGAGCCCACGCCCAGGTTGATGTGCATGATCTTCTTGGTCGGCACCCGCAGCACGTAGACGATGTCGGTGGCATCGAGCACGGCGGCGGAGCACGACTCCTGCACCTGCTGCACCAGCGCCTCCATCACCGGCTCGGCGCGGTTCCAGATCGGCATCGATGAGAGATACGCGAAGCCCAGGTCGAGGATGCGCGGCGTGAGCGTGAAGAGCTTGCCGTCGGTCACCACGTAGCCCAGCGTCTGCAGCGTGAGCAGGATGCGCCGTGCGCCCGCGCGCGTCAGCCCGCTGCCGGCGGCCACCTCGCTGAGCGTCTGGTGCGGCGCATTGGCGCTGAACGAGCGGATCACCTGCAGGCCGCGCGCGAAGGACTGCACGTAACTGTCGCCGGGGGCCGGTGTCTCGGGTTGTGACGCGTGGGTTGCCATGGTTCGTCTTCCTCTCTAGAATTCATTATACGAACAAATGTTCTTTAGACGAACAAATCGGCGGTTTGCAGAATCGGTCGGCGCGTTCAGGCGGATTCGTTTCTTCGTTCCCTTCCCTCACTTCCGGAGACAGGCTTCATGATCAACAAGATCGCGCGCTCGGTCGCCGATGCCCTCGCTGGCATCCCCGACGGCGCCACGGTTCTCATCGGCGGTTTCGGCACCGCCGGCATTCCCAACGAGCTCATCGACGGCCTCGTCGAGCAGGGCGCCAAGGACCTCACGGTCGTCAACAACAACGCGGGCAACGGCGAGACCGGCCTCGCGGCGCTGCTGAAGGCCGGCCGCGTGCGCAAGATCATCTGCAGCTTCCCGCGCCAGGCCGACAGCCAGGTGTTCGACGGGCTCTACCGCAGCGGCAAGATCGAGCTCGAACTCGTGCCCCAGGGCAACCTGGCCGAGCGCATCCGCGCCGCGGGCGCCGGCATCGGCGCCTTCTTCTGCCCCACGGGCTACGGCACGCAGCTGGCCGGCAACCGCGAGACCCGCGAGATCGACGGCAAGCAGTACGTGCTCGAGTACCCCATCCACGGCGACGTGGCGCTCATCAAGGCGGAGCGCGGCGACCGCTGGGGCAACCTGGTCTACCGCAAGGCGGCTCGCAACTTCGGCCCGGTGATGGCCATGGCCGCGAAGAAGACCATCGCCACCGTGCACGACATCGCCGAGCTCGGCACCCTCGACCCCGAGACCATCGTCACCCCGGGCATCTTCGTGCACCAGGTGGTGCGCATCGAACGCGTGGCCACCCAGGCCGGCGGCTTCAAGAAGGCAGCATGACCATGAGCACGAACTACACACGCCGCACCAAGGACCAGCTCGCCGCACGCGTGGCGCAGGACATCTTCGACGGCGCCGTCGTCAACCTCGGCATCGGCCAGCCCACGCTGGTGGCCAACCACCTGCCCAAGGGCCGCGAAGTCATCCTGCAGAGCGAGAACGGCATCCTCGGCATGGGCCCCGCACCCGAGGCCGGCGAGGAGGACTACGACCTCATCAACGCAGGCAAGCAGCCCGTCACGCTGCTGCCGGGCGGCTCCTTCTTCCACCACGCCGACAGCTTCGCGATGATGCGCGGCGGCCACCTCGACATCTGCGTGCTCGGCGCCTTCCAGGTGTCGGCCACCGGCGACCTCGCCAACTGGCACACCGGCGAGAAGGACGCGATTCCCGCAGTCGGCGGCGCGATGGACCTCGCCATCGGCGCCAAGCAGACCTGGGTCATGATGGACCTGCTCACCAAGCAGGGCGTGAGCAAGCTGGTGAAGGAATGCACCTATCCGCTGACCGGCATCGGCTGCGTCAAGCGCGTGTACTCCGACCTCGCCACGCTCGAATGCACGCCGCAGGGCCTGAAGCTCGTCGACCTCGTCGACGGCCTGAGCCGCGAGGAGCTCGAGAAGCTCGTGGGTCTGCCCATCGCCGCCTGAGGCGAACTTCCGGGCGGGGCGCGAAGGAACTTCGGAAAATGGTCCGGGTTTTCTTTTGCGCCTTTCGCGAGACCTTCGCGTTCTCTGCGTCCGGTATCCGAATTCGATTCACTTCCAAGCGAGACACACCATGACCAACCAAGCCTTCATCTGCGACGCCGTTCGCACCCCCTTCGGCCGCTACGGCGGCTCACTCAGCAGCGTTCGCACCGACGACCTCGGCGCCGTGCCGCTGAAGGCGCTGATGGAGCGCAACAAGAACGTCGACTGGCAGGCCGTGAGCGACGTGCTCTACGGCTGCGCCAACCAGGCCGGCGAGGACAACCGCAACGTCGCGCGCATGTCGGCGCTGCTGGCGGGCCTGCCGATCGAACTCGGCGGCGCCACCATCAACCGCCTGTGCGGCTCGGGCCTCGATGCCGTGGGCACCGCGGCGCGCGCCATCCGTGCCGGTGAAGCCGGCCTCATGATCGCCGGCGGCGTGGAGAGCATGAGCCGCGCGCCCTTCGTCATGCCCAAGGCCGAGAGCGCCTTCAGCCGCAACAACGCGGTGTACGACACCACCATCGGCTGGCGCTTCGTCAACAAGCTCATGAAGGCGCAGTACGGTGTCGACTCGATGCCCGAGACGGCCGAGAACGTGGCCACCGACTACAAGATCGAGCGCGAGGCGCAGGACCTGATGGCGCTGAACTCGCAGCTGCGCGCCGTGGCTTCGCAGAAGTCGGGCTTCTTCGACGCCGAGATCGTGCCCGTGACCGTGCCGCAGAAGAAGGGCGACCCCATCGTCGTCAACAAGGACGAGCATCCGCGCGAGACCAGCCTCGAATCGCTGGCCAAGCTCAAGGGCGTGGTGCGCCCCGACGGCACCGTCACCGCGGGCAATGCCAGCGGCGTGAACGACGGCGCCTGCGCGCTGCTGCTGGCCGACGAAGCCAGCGCCGCCAAGCACGGCCTCACGCCGCGTGCCCGCGTGGTCGGCATGGCCACCGTCGGCGTCGCGCCGCGCGTGATGGGCATCGGCCCCGCGCCCGCCACGCAGAAGGTGCTGGCGCTCACCGGCCTGAAGCTCGACCAGATCGACGTGATCGAACTCAACGAAGCCTTCGCCGCGCAGGGCCTCGCCGTGCTGCGCCTGCTGGGCCTGAAGGACGACGACGCGCGCGTCAACATCAACGGCGGCGCCATCGCGCTGGGCCACCCGCTCGGTGCCAGCGGCGCGCGCCTTGCCACCACCGCCGTGAACCAGCTGCACAAGGGTGGCGGCCGCTATGCGCTCTGCACGATGTGCATCGGCGTGGGGCAGGGCATCGCGGTGATCCTCGAACGCGTCTGACGACCGGACCGCGGCGAAACGAAAAAACAACCAGAGAAGCAAGAAGACAAGCCATCGGCAGCCGCGGCAACAGCGGCCCGATGGCATTTTTTTAACCAAAGAGGATGAAAGAGAAGGATCAGAGGATGAACCACACGTCGAAGAAGACTGCGCGCCGCGGCGCCGGCATTGCCGCGCTCGCGCTGGCCGCCGCAGCCCTGTTGCCCGCGGCCGCGTCCGCGCAGCAGGCCTTTCCCACCAAGCCCGTGCGCATCATCACGCCGTTCCCCGTGGGCGGCGGCCCCGATGGCGTGGCCCGCCTGGTGGCCGACAAGCTCTCTCGCGCCTGGGGCCAGCCCGTGGTGGTCGAGAACCGCCCCGGCGGCAACGGCTTCATCGCCATCGATGCCTTCAAGCGCGGCGCGAAGGACGGCCACGACATCATCGTGCTCGACAACGTGCACCTCGCGGCATACCCGGCGCTCTTCAAGAAGCTGCCCTACGACACGAGCAAGGACTTCGACGCGCTGCTGCCGCTGTTCAAGACCTACTTCTTCTTCACCGTCGCGACCAACAGCAAGTACAAGACCATCGGCGACCTGATCGCCGACGCCAAGGCCAACCCCGGCAAGCTGGACTACGGCTCGTGGTCAGTGGGCAACCCGGTGCACCTGGGCTCGGAGCTCTTCGAATCGGCCACCGGCACGCAGATGGAGCACATCGTCTACAAGGAAACCACGCAGCTCTACACCTCGGTGGCCACGGGCGAACTGGCCTTCGCGCTGGGCAGCAGCGCCACCGCCGGCCCGCTGCAGCGCGCGAACAAGCTGCGCTTCCTGGCGGCCGCCGCGCCGCAGCGCGTGGCAGCCTTCCCCGACGTGCCGACGGTCGGCGAATCGGGCGGCCCGAAGGGCTTCGAGGTCATCGGCTGGAACGCCATCGCCGTGCCCAAGGGCCTGAGCGCATCGGTCACCGAGAAGATCAAGCGCGACATCGAGAAGGGCCTGGCCGAGCCCGACGTGCTGGAGAAGTTCAAGAGCTTCGGCTACGAGCCCTTCCCGACCACGCGCCCGCAGTTCGACGAGTTCGTGGCGAGCGAGACCAGGCGCTTCACCGACGTGATCCGCAAGGCGAACGTGTCGCTGGACTGACGCGGCGGGCGCAGGCGCGTCATCGCGCCGCCGCGCGAAGCGTGTGTACCTTGGCGGCCGGCCGTTGTTCAGGCAGCGGCCTGCCCCAGCCCTCGGGCAGCTCGTGTAGCACCGCCTTCGCGTCGAGCGAGCGGATCGCCACCGAGTTGTCCGCCGGAATGCGCCCCTGCGCCAGCAGCGCCTCGTAGCGCAGGGCGCTCACCCGAAGGAACGAGGCGAAGTTGCCGACCTCGCCGCGCGCGGCCACCAACTCGTCGTACAGCCGCTCGATGAGCTGCACCACGACCATGCCGTCGCGCCGCGCGATTTCTTCCAGCACCTGCCAGAACAGGTTCTCCAGCCGGATGCTGGTGACCACGCCGTGCAGCCGCACCGAGCGCGTGCGCGCGTCGTAGCTCTGCGGATCGGCGCTGATGAAGACCTCGCACATGGTGGTTGTCTCCTTTGCTCGAAGGAAGGTGGGCGACGCCGCACTGTAGCGCCGTCCGCCTGTTCGAAGCTCAATGCGCGATGTGCGTACCCAGCACCGCGAGGAACTGCGCGAGCCATGCCGGATGCGCCGGCCATGCGGGCGCGGTGACCAGGTTGCGGTCGGTCACCGCCTGGTCGACCGGGCTGCCCATGTATTCGGCACCCGCGAGTTCCACCTCCACCTGGCAGGCCGGATAGGCCGACACCTTGCGGCCCTTGAGCAGCCCCGTGGCTGCGAGCAGCTGTGCGCCATGGCACACGGCCGCCAGCGGCTTGTCGGTGGCGAGGAAGTGCCGCGCGATCTCGACCACGCGGCTGTTCATGCGCAGGTACTCGGGTGCGCGGCCGCCCGGGATGACGAGCGCGTCATAGGCCTCGGGACGGACGTCGGCGAAGTTGGCGTTGAGCGTGAAGCGGTGCCCTGGCTTCTCGCTGTAGGTCTGCGCACCCTCGAAGTCGTGGACGGCGGTGTGGATCCAGTCGCCGGCCTTCTTGTCCGGCGCCACCGCATGGACCGTGTGGCCCACGGCCAGCAGGGCCTGGAAGGGCACCATGGTTTCGTAGTCTTCGGCGTAGTCGCCGCACAGCATCAGGATCTTGCGCGCCATGTGGTTTGTCTCCTTCGGATGAGGTTGGAATGCGGCCCGGCCCGGCGTGTTGGACCTGGCGCGGGCCGTTTCCGGATTATTCGAAGGAGCAGGGTGCGGCGGGTAGCAGCCGGCTGTGACCGGTATGCCGGCCCGGCGTCTTCAGATGAGCGTCACCGCCACGCCACGCCGCGCCTCACCGCGGGCGCGATGCCGGCGTAGAAGAAGCCCAGGTCGTCTTCCGGGCCGTTGGTGGCGCGCCCGCGCACCTTGCCCATCACGCACACGCCCATCTGCGCGTTGCCCTGGCCGATGACGAGCACGAAGGGGTTGTCCCGTCGCCGCGTGTGGGAGGGGAGAGTGCGCGGCTGCAGTGGCTAACAGAAGTTCGTAGAAGTTGCAGGGCATGCGCAAGAGCCGTGGGCCGCAGCGGGGGCGTCACCGATCTGCCTTTTGCGCTGAATAGCCTCGCTCAGGGTTTTCCCGCATCCCCGGGCAAGCCTCTCACGGACCGACAGACAACCCACAGAAAAGACCAGCCATGAAGACCTCCCAGATCACCCTCGCTGCCGCGCTCGCCCTGCTCGCCGTCGCTTCCTTGCCTGCCCAGGCCCAGCAGCGCACCCGCGAAGCCGTCGAGGCCGAAGCCATCGCCGCCGCCCACGCCAAGGACCAGAACGTCACCCGCGGCTCACGCGGTGCCGATCCGTTCACCTCCACGGCCGACCCCGAGGCCGTGTACAAGCAGGCCGTCGACACCGCCCACGCGCCCAACCAGAACGTGACGCGCGGTTCGCGCGGCCCGGACCCGTTCACCTCCAGCCGCGACCCGGAGCAGGTCTACCGCGAAGCCATGGCCACCGCCGCCGCGCCCGACCAGAACGTGACCAGCGGCTCGCGCGTCAACAGCAAGGTCATCTCGACCATGCAGAACCCGGTGCTGCAGTCGGCACAGGGCAAGTAAGCGCTTCGCCGGAAGACTCCGCCGCTACGCGTTATGTGCGCGGCGCGCGGGTTCGGCCTGGTGCAGGAATCCGGTGAAGGTGTCCGGCGGCGACGAACCGGTCAGCCGGGTCAGGATCCGGCCGACCTCGCCCCGGTGATAGCCCGCGTGCGTCGCCACGTGGGCCAGCATCTCCTCGCGCGACATCCGGCCCGCTGCGCCGTCGGTGAAGCTGAAGTCGATGCGCTCCTCGAGCTCGCGCGGGCCCAGGCGTGCGACGTAGTCGATGTACCAGCGGTCGGTTTCCCGCACCGCCTCGGCCAGCGTCTCCAGTGGCGGCGGCTCGGGTGCGCCCGTCGCGGCGTGGCCATGCGGCAGCCGCTGCACGTTGGCGACGAAGATCCGGTCGACGATGCAGGCGTGGTTGAACACCCGTGCGGCCGTGCGGTATTCGTCGGCAGGCCCGCTGGCCGCAAGATCGACCAGGCCCGCCAGCAGGCCTTCGTCAGCCCAGGCCTTGTAGCTGAACAGCGAAGCCAGAAGCGTCTGCGTACTCATCACAATCTCCCCTCGGCAGTTGAACGTTGAACGCACGCCTTTGCGTGCGCTCCCATTCTTGAGTGGAGCCTCGAACTTGGGTACTCGCATTCCCCCACAGCGCAGGACCATGCGCAAAGCGCCCCGGCAGCAGCGTTCGCGCGTCACGGTGGACGCGATCGTCGAGGCCGCAACTCGCGTTCTGGCGCGCCGCGGATGGGCGCGCTTCACCACCAACGAGATCGCGGCGGTGGCGGGCGTCAGCGTCGGCTCGCTCTACCAGTACTTCCCGGACAAGCTGGCCATCGCCGAGGCGATACGCCAGCGCCACCTCGACGAGGTGCTCGCGGCGCTGGGCCGTTGCGACGAAGAGGGCGATCCCGCGGCCACGTTCCCGCGCCGCGTGGAGCGCTTCGTCGATGGCGTCATCGCGGCCCATTCGGTCGATCAGGCCCTGCATCGCGTGCTCGTCGACGAAGTGCCGCTGGCCGCGCGTTCGAGCTATCCCGAGTTCGAGGCGGAATACCAGCGGCGTTACCGCGCCCTGGTCGCGGAAAGCCGAGAGCCGGCAGAAAGAGAAAGCGCCGACGCCGACATCGCCGCCCGCATGCTCTCGTCGGCGGTCGAGGGGGCCGTCCACTCGGCGGCGCGTCGCGGCGACCTGGATGCTCCCGCGATGCGGTCCGAGCTCGTCAGGCTGGTCCTGGCCTACCTGAGCGACCGCCGGCGCACGGACTGAACTCCATCGGCATTCGGGTTGCCCGCGTGGACACTGCCCCCGCACCCTGACCACAATGCCCCCGCCCCGTGCCTTTGCGGGTGCTGAAAGGTCATCGCAATGAAAAAAATGCTCGTGCCGGCTTGCCTGGCCCTGGCTCAGATGATGGTCGTGCAGGTGGCGTCCGCCCAGTCCTCGGGCGAAGCGGATCCCTCCCAGGGCAAGGCCCGGCCCACCGCGCCCACCACCAAGGCGGAGCGCGCCGAGGCTCGCAAGGAACGCCGCACCGAAGGCGCCGCCGCGGCGCGCGGACCACAGATGCAGGAGGGTGAGGTCCGGGCGACGACCGCGCCCCGGATGTCGAGGGAAGAACGCCGCGCCGCGACGGCCAAGCGCCGGGCGGCCAATCGGGAGGCGATGAAGGCAGGCCAGCTGTCGCGCGGCGGCAGCAACGACGCCCCCGAGAAGCAGAAGAAACCCTGAAGCCGAGCGGCGCGCCGTGCCGGCGCTGACCGGGTTGGAACAGGCCTGAGCTTCAGGCCAGGGCCCTGGCCGAGCGCATCTGCAGCAGGGCCAGCATCCGGGCTTCCTCCGCGTCGCGCAGGCTCTTGGCGGCGCGGCTCGCGGCGTACGTCACGTAGAGCGTCTCGATCGCCTTGGCCCAGCACTGGACCGTCTGGTACGGGCTGCTGGCGCTCCCGGGGATCGCGGGCACGGCGTACCCGGCCTTGCGCAGGATGTTGGCTTTGTGTTCAGTGCTCAGCATGGCGTGCTCCCCGGTTCGATGGTGGGAGCGCCTCAAGCCCCCGGGTTCGATGATGGGAGCACATTAACTGCGATGCGCCATGTTCGCTATTAGCTACATGACGTATCCAGATGTAGGAGAAGACAACCTGGGCTAAGCCGTAAGGCTTAGCCGGCGTTGCCCGCCTGCCACACGAGTGTGGCGGCGGTGAGATCTTCGAGTGCACTGCCGACGGCCTTGAATACGGTTCGTTCGGCGTCGTTCGAGCGGCCCGGGCGCTCCCCGCGGCACAGCGCGGCCAGCGTGCCGCGCACTTCCTCCTGGCGCAGCGTTCCGGCGGCCATCGCGTCCAGCAGGTCGCCGGCCTTCTGGAGCGCCTCGTCGGTGTCGACCCAGGTCAGGGCGCCGTCGAAGCACCTCGCGTCGGCTTCGCGCATCGCGGGGGTGAAGCTGCCGATCAGGTCGAGGTGCGAGCCCGGAGCCAGCCACTCGCCGCGCACGAGGGGCGAGGTGGCCAGCGTCGCGCAGCTCACGATGTCGGCCTGCCGCACCGCGGCTTCGAGGTCTGGTGCCGCGCGCGCGTTCCAGCCTTCGGCGCGCCACTGCGCGGCCAGCGCTTGCGCGCCTTCGGGCCGGTGGTTCCATACCCACAGTTCGTCGATGGGCCGCACGCTCGCATGCGCGGCCGGCAGCATGCGCGCGATGCGGCCGGTGCCCAGCACCAGCAGCCGGCGAGCGCCGGACCGCGCCAGGAACGACGCACCCAGCGCCGAGGCGGCGGCCGTGCGCCGGGCGGTGATCTCGTTGCCGTCCATCATCGCCAGCGGCACGCCGGTGCGCGCATCGTAGAGCACATAGGTCGCGTGCAGGCCGGGCAGGCCGTGCTCGCTGTTGGCCGGGAAGAT
This sequence comes from Variovorax sp. 22077, assembly GCF_052044195.1. Taxonomy (NCBI): domain Bacteria; kingdom Pseudomonadati; phylum Pseudomonadota; class Betaproteobacteria; order Burkholderiales; family Comamonadaceae; genus Variovorax; species Variovorax sp. 22077. The sequence goes on along the minus strand of NZ_JBQEQC010000003.1, from coordinate 87,537 downwards.
GTTGATCGTCTTGATACCCAGGAAGCCGGCGTCGCTCCACGCCGGCATGATGAGCACGGTGCCCTTGCGCGTGCCGCCGTCGCCGTTGCCCGCCTCGGTCTCGATCGTGTGCACGTGGCGCGGCGGCACCTGCGCCCCGGCGGCGAAGGCCGCGCGCAGCGCAGGAACCAGCCGGTCGAAGGACAGTGGCGCGCGGGTGGCGGCCTCGTCGAAATGCCTCATGGCCGTCGTCTCATTGCTGCAGCGGATGGAGTGCCGACTCGAAGAACTCGGTCAGCGCCTTGCGGTAGGCCGAGCCGTAGCGCAGGGCCGTCATCGGCTCGAGATGCGCGGCGCTCGGCACCTCGATCAGCCGCTTGGGCTCGCGCGCGTCGGCCAGCAGTCGCCTGGAGTGCGAGATCGGGATCACCTGGTCCGCCGTGCCGTGGATCAGCAGCAGCGGAATCGGCGATATGGCCGCCACGTACTTCGATGCCGCGTAGTCGTCGTTCACCAGCAGGCCTGCGCCGCTGAGTTTCTCGTTGGCGATCGCCGAATAGGAATAGAAGGTCGACTCGATGGCTGCGGCCTTCACGCCCGCGCGGTTGCCCGAGCCCACCACCGCGATCGCGTTGGTGCCTCCCAGGCTCTGGCCGAAGACGAAAAGCCGCTCGGGGTCGACGTCCTTGCGCGAGCGCACGTAGTTCAGCGCCGCGTTGGAGTCCTCGAACACGCCCTTGGGCTCGGGCTTGCCTTCCGACTGGCCGTAGCCGCGGTAATCGAACACGAACACGTTGTAGTCCCGCTTGGGCAGCCAGGCCACGAAGCGCCAGTGCGTGCTCATGTTCTGCGCGTTGCCGTGGAAATGCACCACCGTGCCCTTGGCTTCCCTCGGGTCCTGGCGGTTCTCCGCGGGCAGGAACCAGCCGCTCAGGCGCGTGCCGTCGGCGCTGGTGAACTGCACGTTCTCGTAGCGCATGCCCAGCGCCTCGGGCGTCTCGTAGCGAACGCTGTCGGGGTAATAGAACAACGACTGCACGCAGCCACCCAGCAAGAGCGGCAAGGCGCAAATCGCCAGCCTTCCGAACCAGCGACGCATCGCGCCGCCCTTCATGCGGGCTTCCCGCCGGCGACAGCCGCGCGGCTTTCCGCAAGCATGTTGCAGAACAGCGCCCCCTGCTCGATGGCATCGTCGAGCGCCACGTGCGTGTGCGGCAGCCCGGCGTCGAACCAGCGGCGCGGCATGGCGCGCTTGGTGCTGTCGCGGTAGTCGAGCTTCAGCATCGCCATCGCGAACGACTTCACGTCGAGTGCCGAGTGGCTGAACGGGCTCTCGCCCGCGAAGCGCATCAGGTACCAGTAGACGAAGAGAAAGTCGAAGCCCGCCGGGTACGCGACGAACACCGGCCGCGCATTCAGGCCCTTGAGCCAGCTCACGTAGTTCTTCATGGCGTGGGCCGGGTCCTGCAGATCGGCGCGGCACGCGGCCCAGGCCTCGGGCTGGGTCTTCCACCATGCGGCGGTCTTGGGGTCGGCCTGAGCGCCGGGCAGCGTGTGCAGGTTGGCGCTGAAGGTGGAGACGAGTTGCTTGTCGGCCGTGTAGGCGGCCGAGCCGAAGCTGAGCATCGAGTTCGGGCCCGGGATGGGGCCGTCGGATTCGACGTCGGTGCTTATGTAGATTTCTGGCATGTGTTGTTCTTATTGGATGGAGCGCAAGAACGAGGCTGCACGCCGCAGTTGAAAGACGTGCATGTCGCGCCACTTGCCTGTCGAGTTCTCGATCAGCGCGATCTCGATGCAGGCCGCATGCACAGCTCCCGATGCGGCCAGGCGCGCTCGGAGTTCGTCCGCCGCCGCATCTGCATCGAGCGCCTTGCCGTGCGCCACAGACAGATGCGGAACGACGCTGTCGTGCTCGCCACCGTACGGCGGAAATTCGGGAAACGCTTCCACGAGCGCCAGCGTCATCTCGATGAATGGTGCCGCCGGCTCAGGTGCGAGATACGCGGTTTCCGGAAAACGCCCGACCTTGTTCAGTGCGAAGGAGAACGATGGTGTTCGGCTCAGGGCCTGTCGGGCACGCTCCAGGACTTCCGGCGTGATGCGCGCCGGGTCCATGAATGGAACGAGCACCGTGATGTGTGCGGGCACGCCAAGGGCCGAGGTGGCGTCGTAGAGCCGGCGCAGGTCGCCCACCATGGGCTCGGCGGCGGGAACCTTCACGGCGAATGCGGAGATGGCCATGGCGGCGGAGGATAGCTCAGGCGTTGGCGATCCGGCCCCATTCCAGGCCGTGCTTGGCGAGGTACTTGCGAAGCCGGTCGGCGTCGTTCACCACGCTGCGTTGCGCGCGCGAAGCCTGGAAGAGCTGGCGACCCGCGTCCGACAGGCTGCGCGACTGACGGCAGACGCGCACCACCGCCTCGAGCTGCAGGCGGTCGAACAGGTCGAGCGCTGCGCTGCGTTCCTCGCCGAGCAGGGCATCGAGATCCACGCCTTCGGTTGTGGGCGGCGCGGTGCCCGCGTGCTTCCACAGCCAACGCAGCCGCGCGATCTCGGCTTCCACCAGCGCGACCGGGATGCGCCCGCCGTCGGCCAGCGTGGACAGCCGCGTCACGCTGGCCGAGAGGTCGCGGAAGTTGCCGCTCCAGATCGCCTCGCCGCTTTGCGCGAAGCGCAGGTACGCGGCGCGCGCCTCGGCGTTGAAGCGCACGACGCGGTTGTTCTCGGCGGCATGGAGGGCCAGCAGATGGTCGACGTTGGGTTCGATGTCCTCCGGCCGCTTCGCGAGGCCGGGCAGGTCGTAGGTCCAGAGGTTGATGCGCGCGAAGAGGTCTTCGCGGAAGCGGCCCTCGGCGACGTCGCTGCGCAGGTCGCGGTTGGTGCCGGCGATCAGCTGGAAGTCGCTTTCCACCTCCTTGTCGGCGCCCACGGGGAAGAAGCGTTTCTCCTCGATGGCCTTCAGCAGCATCGCCTGCTCGTCGAGGCCGAGCTCGCCGATCTCGTCGAGGAAGAGTGCGCCCTGGTGCGCGGTGCGCAGCAGGCCCGCGCGGTCGGCGGCGGCTCCGGTGAATGAGCCCTTCTTGTGGCCGAAGAGCGTGGAGGCCGCGCCGTCGCCGCGCAGCGTCGCGCAGTTCACTTCGACGAACGGGCCCGTCATCTGGTGGCGCGACTGCTTCAGCTCGAACATGCGCCGTGCCAGGAACGACTTGCCCGCGCCCGTCGGCCCCACCAGCAGGATGGGCGCGCGCGAGCGCACGGCGACGCGCTCGATCTCGTCGATCAGCGCGTTGAAGCGCGCGTTGCGCGTGGCGATGCCGCTCTTGAGGAAGGCGACCGCGTCGCGCTGCTCCGCGTCGAAGCGACGCGCGATCACGTCGTAGCGCGAGAGGTCGAGGTCGATCAGCGTGCACTTGCCGGCCTCGCCCTCGCGCTGCTTCTTCGGCGGCGATGTCTGCGCGAGCACGCCGGGCACCACGCGCGATTCGGACAGCAGGAACATGCAGATCTGCGCCACGTGCGTGCCGGTGGTGATGTGCGTCCAGTACTGCTCGCGCTCGGTATCGAAGCTGTAGCCGCGCGCCCAGTCGTAAAGGCGCGTGTAGACCTCGCCGAAGTCCCACGGGTCGGCGAGGTCGAGCGGCACGAGGTTGACCGTGGTCTCGGGCGACACGGTGGCGATGTCGGCCTTCACCACCTCGGCCAGCGCCTTGTGCCGTAGCGTGTAGAGCAGCTCCATGCGCGAGACGACCATGTCCTCGTGCTGCGCGAGCGAGACGGTGGGCCGCCACTTGTTCCAGCGGCCCGCGCCCTGGCCGGCGTCGAGCTGGGTGCCGAGGAAGCCGATGACGACGATGGGTTTCTTCTTCATTTGGATAAATGGCTATCCAAAATTATATGAAATGATCAATTGAGAAAGCTGGGTAAGAGGCGATTGATCGCGTCGTATTGGAAAAAACTCAATCAAATCAATAGCTTGGAAAGATCAATCACCAGAAGGCTGAACGCTGGCACACCCGTTGCAATAAGGATCGCAACTCAAGAAAACAACCGACAAAAAAGAACCGAACAAGGAGAAGTCGCATGGCCAACCTTCAACTCTTTCAGACGCTGCGCGGTGCCCTGCAACCCGCTGCCGATGCCCGCAACGAAGCCGGCGGCGCCGCCTATGCGCTGTCCCCCAAGCATCGTCTGGCGCAGCTCGCTGCCACCGGCTGCCTGAACAACACGTTCCACGCACAGGCCCAGGACCAACTGGACGCCGTGCTGGCCCTCGCCCGCGAGATCGATCCAGTGTTCGTGGCGAAGACCGCCGTGTATGCCCGCCGCGCAGGCCACATGAAGGATATGCCGGCGCTGCTGGCCGCCACGCTGGCGGTGCGCGACGTGTCGCTGCTCGCCAAGGTGTTCGGCCGCGTGGTCGACAACGGCAAGATGCTGCGCAACTTCGTGCAGATGCTGCGATCCGGCGCGGTGGGCCGCAAGTCCCTGGGTACGCGTCCGAAGAAGCTGGTGCAGCAATGGCTGCTCGAGGCGACCGAGGCTCAGCTGCTGAACGCTGCCGTGGGCAACACGCCGTCGCTGGCCGATGTGGTGAAGATGGTTCACCCCAAGCCCGTCGAAGCCTGGCGCGCCGCATGGTTCGCATGGCTGATCGATCGTCCGTATGCGCTGGAGGCGCTGCCTCCGGTGACGCAGGCCTTCGAGCGCTTCAAGCGTGACCGTGCGCAAGAGGTTCCGGATGTGCCGTTCCAGATGCTGACCGCACTGGAGCTGGACAAGCATGCGTGGGCGCAGATTGCGCAGCGCGGTTCGTGGCAGATGGTGCGTCAGAACCTGAACACCTTCGCCCGCCACGGCGTGTTCGCACTGCCCGGCCTTGCCGAAGCAGTGGCTGCCAAGCTGCGCGATCCGCAGGCGGTGGCCAAGGCTCGTGTATTGCCGTACCAGCTGATGGCGGCCTGGAAGGCTGCCGGTGCCGATGTGCCGCACGTGGTGAAGGAAGCGCTGCAGGACGCGATGGAACTCGCGCTGGCCAACGTGCCGGAGTTCGAGGGCCGCGTGGTGGTGTGTCCGGACGTGTCGGGCTCGATGAGCTCGTCGGTGACGGGGCACCGCGGTTCGGCGACCTCGACTGTGCGATGCATCGACGTGGCTGCGCTGGTGGCTGCCGCCATGCTGCGCCGCAATGCCGATGCGCGCGTGCTGCCCTTCGAGACGAAGGTGGTTTCGCTGCAACTGAATCCTCGCGATTCGGTGATGACCAACGCGGCCAAGCTGGCGGCGGTAGGCGGCGGCGGTACCTCGTGCAGCGCGCCGCTGGCATTGCTGAACCGCGAGAAGGCGCAAGCCGACCTGGTGGTGCTGGTATCGGACAACGAGTCGTGGGCAGACCCCGCACGCGGCCGCGGTACCGCCACCATGCAGGAATGGGCGGCGTTCAAGAAGCGCAACCCGAAGGCGCGGATGGTGTGCATCGACATCCAGCCTTATGCGACGACCCAGGCGCAGGAGCGCGACGATGTGCTGAACATCGGCGGCTTCAGCGACGAAGTGTTCAAGCTGCTGGCGGTGTATGCCGCGGGTGGCCTGGGCGCCGACCACTGGGTGGGTGTGATCGAGGAAACCTCGATCTGAAGGACAGGAGAGTGCCGCGGGCTCGGCTCGTGGTACTCCTCCCACGAATTGATAGATGTCGTCGTCCGGCGAATGCAGATGTGAGTACATCCAACCATGTTCTCCTCACATCGAACGTTAGTCGCCGGACGGGGACGCCAAGTTGAAGTGCGAATGCAGGCAGGACTACATCTGGACGCCCGGGGGTCGAGCCCCGACACCAGTTCACTGGTGGGCATGTCTTGCCATCCTTGTCGCACTGTTTTTTGCAGCGAATGCTGGCGGAACTACAGACTCTTAATCTCGTGGTCGCGGGTTCGACTCCCGTCGGTCGGAAGACCGTAGCTCAGTGGTCAGAGCACGCCGTTTCGTCGATTCTTGTCGCTGCTTTTTTTTGTTTTGGGGTGAATGCAGGCGGGCTTACAGGTAAGAGCGTCATGGTCTTGGCCATGAAGGTCCCGGGTCCGAGTCCCGGTCTGCCCAGGCAGATAGCTCAGTTCAGAACCCGCCGCTCCTGGTCACCTCTTTTTTGTTTTCGGGCACGCAGGCACAGAAGGGAGCGCCACTGCCAAAAATGTTGATGTTGCCGGCAGTCCGGGTAGCACCGGATGCGGCGGGCAAGTTGGTCGACGAGCAAGGTTGAGGATGCAGGTGCTGGCTCCGATGACGGGTCTGTCACTGGCGCGCGTTTCCAATCGTCGACTGGGCCGCTGGATTCAAGCACCGCGGTCGCCGTATTGATGCGGGTTCGAATCCCGCCGTGTCCACCAGCCGTTCGTGAAGAATGGACAGACAGGTACAGAGAGAAGGAAAGAGAAATATGGAACAGATCGAGAACTACAACCTGCACGAAGTCGCCAACGGCGTTCCCGTGAAGATGTGGACCCGCGGCGTGCCCGTGGAAGACGAGGCGCAGAAGCAGCTCGAGAACGCGGCGCGCCTGCCCATCGTCTTCAAGCACATCGCGGCCATGCCCGACGTGCACTACGGCATCGGTGCGACGGTGGGGTCGGTGATACCGACCTTCAAGGCCATCATCCCGGCCGCGGTGGGCGTGGACATCGGCTGCGGAATGATGGCGTGCAAGACCACGCTGCATGCCAACGACCTGCCCGACAACCTGGGGCCGCTGCGCTCTGCGATCGAGAAGGCCGTGCCGCATGGATCCAACCCCAAGCGCATGGGCCGCGACAAGGGCTCGTGGGAGACGCCTCCCAACGAGACCGACGTGGCCTGGGCCGGGCTGGTGGACGAGTTCGACGCGATCTGCGAAGACTACCCGCGCCTGAAGAACACCAACAACCACAAGCACCTGGGAACGCTGGGTACGGGCAACCACTTCATCGAGGTGTGCCTGGACGAGGCGGGATCGGTGTGGTTCATGCTGCACTCGGGTTCGCGCGGCGTGGGCAACGCCATCGGCACGCACTTCATCGAACTCGCGAAGAAGGACGCCGAGCAGCACCAGCGCAACCTGCCCGACCAGGACCTGGCGTACTTCGAGGAGGGCGCCAAGTACTTCGGCGACTACGTGCGCGCGGTGGGCTGGGCCCAGAAGTTCGCGCGAGCGAACCGCGAAGTGATGATGCAGCGCGTGGTCGCGGCCGCGCGCAAGGTCATCACCAAGCCTTTCGAGGCGCACGTGGAAGCGGTGAACTGCCATCACAACTACGTGAGCCGCGAGACGCACTTCGGCGAAGACGTGCTCGTGACCCGCAAGGGTGCGGTGAGCGCCAAGGCCGGCGAGCTGGGGATCATCCCGGGGAGCATGGGGGCCAAGAGCTACATCGTGCGTGGAAAGGGAAACCCCGAGAGCTTCATGAGCTGCAGCCACGGCGCCGGTCGAAAGATGAGCCGTACCAAGGCCAAGAAGCTCTACACGGTGGCCGATCAGATCGCCGCGACGGAAGGCGTGGAATGCCGGAAGGACGCCGACGTGATCGACGAGATCCCGATGGCCTACAAGGACATCGACGCGGTGATGGATGCGCAGAAGGACCTGGTGGAGGTGGTCTACACGCTCAAGCAGGTCGTATGCGTGAAGGGATGAAGGCGAGGCCGGTGCACGGCCTTGTGGCGGGGATGCCGTAGAAGCGAAGGGCTCGGGCCCTCCTTCGCGGCAACTCGCGCATTGGAAAGGTCCGAGAGATGAAGAAGAGCAACAAGCAACGGCGCGCTGAGATCAAGACGCGTCGCCTCGAGCGCGCCGCCGCATCGGCCGCACGTCTGCGAGAGAAAGATGTCCGTCTGCCGCAGACCGACTACGCGTTCGCCCTCGGCTGCGAGCCGGCGGATCGGTCTGTTCTCGAGCGATACAACAACACCTATGGCGTGCTGCCCGCCTTCTACGAGGACCGCCCCTTCACCTGCCGCGATTGCGGCGCTGAGGAAGTGTGGACGGCCAAGCAGCAGAAGTGGTGGTACGAGGTCGTGCACGGGCATATCGATAGCCGCGCCGCACGATGCCTCGAGTGCCGGCGCGCACGCCGCGAGCGACTGCGCAACGCGCCGCCGGGCGCGAACCTGCTGCGCGAGCAGACGGATCGCCTTCGTGCGCTGGGCGATGCAAAACCGACCGCGAGCGCCGTCGCCGAGGTCGAGGCCGCGCTTGAAAGCAAGTGGTGGAGCCTGCGCGTCGTGGCGATCTAGACCATGGCGCGATGGGGCGGCGAAGCGAACCTCGCGAAGCTGCATGAGCTGATGGCGGCCCGCCCAGAAGGCGGTCGCCGATACTTTGCCTGGGAGCGCGTTGCCGCCGATGCGGCGAGGCGTGCGCTGATGAACACGGAGCGATGGCCTTGACGACGATGATGAAACTGACTTTCCTGGGGACCTCTTCCGGCACCCCCACGCGCCATCGCAACGTCTCCGGACTTGCCGTGCAGACGGTGCTCGGCGCCGACTGGTTCCTGGTCGACTGCGGCGAGGGTACGCAGCATCGCGTGCTGCAGACGCCGCTCTCTCTGAACGACCTGGCCGCCGTGTGCATCACGCATGTGCACGGCGACCATTGCTATGGGCTGCCGGGGCTGCTCGCGAGCGCAGGCATGGGCAAGCGGACGAAGCCGCTGAAGCTGATCGCGCCGCTGCCGGTGTGGCAGTGGTTCGAGGCCACGCGCATGCTGACGGACCTGCATCTGCCCTACGAAGTCGAGCATGTGGATGTCGAGGCGCAGCAACTGGTGTACGAGGCGCCCGGCGTGCGCATCGAGCGCCACGCGCTGCTGCATCGCGTGCCCAGCCATGCGTACCGCGTGCAGGCCCAAACGCGGCGCGTGCGGCTGAAGGCGGATGCGCTGCGTGCCGTCGGCCTTCCGCCCGGCCCTGCGTGGCGTGCATTGCAGAGCGGTGAGGACGTGCCCTTCAACGGCGAGTTGCTGCGCAGCGCTGATTTCGTCGACACGCAGGTCGACACTGCCAGCGTGCTTGTCGGCGGCGACAACGCCGAACCTTCGTTGCTGCGAGATGCCTGCCAGGGAGTGCAGTTGCTGGTGCATGAAGCCACCTTCACGCAGGACGCGCTCGACAAGGTCGGGCCCGGCCCGATGCACAGCTCGGCACGCCTGCTGGCCGAGTTCGCGCAGTCGGTCGAGGTACCGAACCTGATCCTCACGCACTTCAGCGCGCGCCACCAGAACGAGGAGGGCATGGCGGCGCTGATGGCCGAGACGCAGGCGCACTACCGCGGCCATGCGTTCCTGGCCAGCGACCTGGATGTCTACGAGCTCGACAGTGCCGGCGAAGTGGCCGTCACGCGAGCCCGATGAGAAGAGAGAAACAAGAAAGAAAAAGAAGGAAGAACCGAAGATGAGTACCGAAGAAGAATTCCTGCGCTCCGCCCATCCGATCGAACCCGCCATGCGCGCGCAGATCATGGAGGCGCTGAGCGACATCGAGGCGAAGCACGACGTGACCGTGCTCTTCGCCTGCGAATCCGGCAGCCGCGGCTGGGGCTTCGCCTCGCCCGACAGCGACTACGACGTGCGCTTCATCTACGTGAACCGCCCGCCGTGGTACCTCACGGTGATGCCGCGCCGGGACGTGATCGAGGTGCCGATCAGCGGCGACCTCGACATCAACGGCTGGGACCTGCGCAAGGCCCTGGGCCTCATGCGCGAGTCGAATCCGACGCTGCTCGAATGGCTGCGCTCGCCCGTCGTGTACCGCGACGACGCGGCGGCGATGCCACGCTTTCGCGAACTGTCGGAGGCGGTGTTCTCCAACGCACGCGCCTGGCATCACTACGCCTCGATGGCGAAGAAGAACTTCCGCGAGCACCTGCAGGCCGACGAGGTTCGCTACAAGAAGTACCTCTACGTGCTGCGTCCGCTGCTGGCCGCGCGCTGGATCCGCACGCAGCCCGGCGTGCCGCCGATGCGCTTCGCCGACCTCGCTCAGCGCACGCTCGACCCGGTCCGCGACGCCGCGCTGATCGCCGAGATCAACGCACTGCTCGAAGTGAAGATGCGCGCCGGCGAGGCCGCGACCAGCCCGCGCTGGAGCGGCATCCATGCGTTCATCGAAGCCGAGCTGGCGGCCAACGCGGTGGAGTCGGTGGCGCCACTGCCGCGTGCCGAGGAGGCAGGACTCGATGACTTCCTGCACGAGACCGTGCTGCGTTTCGAGCAGCGGAAGAAGCAGGAGGAGGCACCGCATGGTTGAACTCGACGGTTCCCAGGGCGAGGGCGGCGGCCAGATCCTGCGCACCAGCCTCGCGCTGTCGATGGTCACGGGCCAGCCGATGGCCATCGAGAAGATCCGCGCCGGTCGCGCCAAGCCGGGCCTGATGCGACAGCACCTCGCCTGCGTGAACGCGGCCGCTGCCATCAGCGGCGCGCAAGTCGATGGCGCCGAGCTCGGTTCGCAGTCGCTGCGTTTCGCGCCCGGCCCGGTGCGCGCTGGCGAGTACCGCTTCGCGATTTCTGGCGCGGGCAGCTGCATGCTTGTGCTGCAGACGGTGCTTCCGCCTCTGCTGCTCGCCGGTTCGCAGAGCCGCGTGCACCTGAGCGGCGGCACGCACAACCCGATGGCGCCGCCGTTCCATTTCCTGGAGCGTGCGTTTGCCCCGCTGGTGCGCCGACTGGGTGCGGACCTGCAACTGACGCTGCGCCGCTGCGGCTTTTATCCGGCCGGCGGTGGGGAGGTCGAGGCGGTCATCGTGCCCGCAGCCGGTGCGCTGCGGCCCTTCGACCTGATGGCGCGCGGTGCGCACCAGTCGAACTACGCCGAATGCCTGGCGCCCGGCATCCCGCGCCATGTGCCGACGCGCGAGCTCGAAACGCTGGGCGGCGCGATGGGCTGGTCGGGCGAGCAGCTGCGCTTCGGCTCGGTGCGCCAGAACGAAGGTCCGGGCAATGCGCTGCTTGCCACGCTGGCCTACGAGCACGTGACCGAGGTTTTCACCGCCTTCGGCGAGAAGTCGCTGAGCGCCGAGCAGGTCGCGCACGGGCTGGTGAAGGAGCTGCGCTCGTTCCAGAAGAGCGAGGCGGCCGTGGGCCCGCACCTGGCGGACCAACTGGCGCTGCTGCTGGCGCTCGCGGCGTGGCAGGGCAAGAAGGAATGCGCCTTCACCTGCAGCGAGGTGACCGAGCACACGCGCACCAACTGCGCGGTGATCGAGCGCTTCCTGCCGGTACGCTTCGCGATCGCCGAGAGCCGCCAGGCCTGCACGGTGCAGGTCGCGCCGGCCTGAGGCGGGTGCACGGCCGGTGTCTGCGGCTGGCGGAAAACTGCTTTCCGTTTTCCGCCATTGAACTGCGGGCGAGCCGGCGTATCGTGGTGGCCCGGCACGGGCCGGGGGGCGGACGGATTCGTCCAGGCAGACATCTATCGGAGACACCGGAGACAGGGCACCAGGCCATGACCACACCCTCGTTCATCTACACCAGCGCACCCCAGCGGGTGGTTTTCGGCGCAGGTTCGCTGCAGCACCTGGCCCGCGAGATCGATGCGCTCGGCGCGCGCCGGGCGTTGGTGCTCTCGACGCCCGAGCAGCGCCCGCAGGCCGAGCGCGTGGCCGACATGCTCGGCGCCCATGCGGCGGGGGTGTTCGACCGCGCCGTGATGCACGTGCCCATCGAGACCGCACGCGAGGCGAGGGAGGTGGCCGGCAAGCTCGGCGCCGACTGCGCCGTCGCCATCGGAGGCGGCTCCACCACCGGGCTGGGCAAGGCCATCGCGCTCGATTCGGGCCTGCCGATCCTTGCCATCCCGACCACCTACGCGGGCTCCGAGATGACGCCGATCTACGGCATCACCGAAGCCGGCATGAAGAAGACGGGCAAGGACTTCCGGGTGCTGCCGCGCACCGTGATCTACGACCCCGAGCTCTCGCTCGGGCTGCCCGTGGGCATGAGCGTGACCAGCGGCATCAACGCCATCGCGCACGCGGCCGAAGGACTCTATGCGGTCGACTCGAACCCGATCATGGACCTGATGGCGCAGGAGGGCATCGCCGCGCTGGGCCGCGCGCTGCCGGCCATCCGCGCCACGCCCAAGGACCCGGCCGCCCGCAGCGACGCGCTCTACGGCGCATGGCTGTGCGGCACGGTGCTGGGCAATGTCGGCATGGCGCTTCACCACAAGCTGTGCCACACGCTGGGCGGCAGCTTCAACCTGCCGCATGCCGAGACGCACACCATCGTGCTGCCGCATGCGCTGGCCTACAACGACGCGGCGGCGCCCGAAGCCATGGCGAAGATCGTGAAGGCGCTGGCTGGAAGCGGCAGCGCCGCGCAGGCCGTGTACGACCTGGCCCGCGACAACAGCGCGCCGGTCGCGCTGCGCGACATCGGCATGAAGGAGGCCGATCTCGACCTGGCCTGCGAGTACGCGCTCAAGAACCAGTACCCCAACCCGCGCCCGCTGGAGCGCGCGGCGATCCGCGCGCTTCTGCAGAACGCCTGGGAAGGCGTGCGGCCCTGAGCCCGCGCGTCAGGGGCGTGCCGTGCTCGGCAGGCTGGCCTGCCGCGTGAACGAGACGCTGGGCTTCCTGTAGGCCGCGGGCACTTCGTCGCGGTAGAAGGCGCGGCGGTCCAGGCTCTGCAGCGGGTTGTTGGCAGCGGCCACGGCTTGCTCGCGCACGGTGGCGCGGTCGAGCGTGGAACTGAAGGCCACGGCGCCTTCGGCGGCGGCGTCCGAATAGCGGTTGCCTTCGCGCGTCGCGGCCACGGCTTCGGCCTTCACGTCGCTGCGGCTGGCGGAAGAGGTGAGGGGCTGCACGCCTTCATAGGCTTCGGCGTGGGCGCCGGCCGCGCCCAGCATGGCGAAGGCTGCGGCGAGGGCGGATGCGGCGATGCGTTGCTTGTTGTTCATTGCGAGATTCCTTTCGAGTGGTTCGGGCCGATCAGAGCGGCAGTGCGTCGCCACGGGCGGCAGCGCGGGCAGCGGCACGCACGGCGGCGCGGTCGACGGTGCTGGCCACCATCGGGGCCACGCCCGACGAAGCGGCTTCGGCGTAGGGGTTGTCGGCACGCGCTGCGGCGACGGCTTCGGCGCGCACGGCGGCGCGGCTGGTCGACGAGGCGATCACCGGGGCGGGGCCGGCGCTGGCGCCGTCGGCATAGGGGTTGTCGGTGCGCGCGGCGGCCACGGCTTGGACATGCACGTCGGCGCGGCTGGCGGCGGAGGTGATCGGATGCACGCCTTCATAGGTTTCGGCGTGGACCGCGCCCGCTGCGCCGAGCATGGCGAATGCGATGGCGGAGAGAGCGGCGATGCGTTGCTTGGTGTTCATGATGCGAGTCCCTTTGCTGACTGTGTGGGCGGCGGACATTCGTCGTTGCCACGGGATGCAGTGTGAAACCGCATCGTGGTTCGCGATGTGCGTTTGCGCACCGCTTTCGCCAACTGGCAGCTAGAGGGAGGCCGTTGTCGCCGCAGTCGCGGTCGCCGTCACCTGCGGCGCGTACAGCACCGCCAGGGGCTCCGAGCGGCCCCGCACCTTCAGCACTTCGGCCTCGCCCATGGCGTGCGCCATGCCGGCCCGCTCGGCCGCGAAGAGCGACACCACGAGGCGCGAGGCGGCGGTCTTCGAATGGTCCTGCAGCCGGCTCGCGGTGTTGACCACCTCGCCGATGGCGGTGAAGGTGGTGGTCTCCAGGTAGCCCACTTCGCCCACCGCCGCACGGCCCGCGTGCAGGCCCATGCCGAACTCCAGCCGCTGGCCGAACTGCGCCTCGAAGCCTTCGCTCCACGCGTCCATGCGCTGGCCGATCAGCTCGGTCGCGCGCATCGCCTGCCTGCAGGCGGTGGGCAGGTCGCAGTCGAGGCCGAAGATCGCCATCACGCTGTCGCCGATGAACTGGTTGGGCACGCCGCCGCTTTCGCGCACGGCCGCGCCCACGGTGGCGAAGTAGCGGTCGAGCACGTAGGCCAGGTCGAAGGGCCACTGCCGCTCCGACAGGCCCGACCACCGCCGCAGGTCGACGAAGAGGATCGCCACGTCGCGCTCGCGCCCGAAGCTGCCCACCGGCGCGGGCCGGCCCTCGTTGGGCAGCGGCGCGAACAGCGGCGTGACCTCGATGTCGCCGCGCGGGCGCAACTGGCAGGCCAGCCGCACGTCGGCCGGCGCGCGCACCCTGTCGAGCGTGCGCCGCTCGTCGCGGCCCGGCTCGCCGATGTGCTCGGCAGGGCCGGCCACGCGCACGCGGCAGGTGGAGCAGCGCGCCCGTCCGCCGCAGATCGAGACGTGGTCGATGCCGTGGGAGCGGCTCGCCTCCAGCACGCTCCACCCGCGCGGAACCTGTACCGTGCGGCCGGGGTAGCGCAGCGCCACCTGCGGCTGGCGCGACCAGCGCGAGAAGCTGTTGCGGCCCCAGCGCGCCGCCAGCAGCGCGGCCAGCGCCAGGCCGTAGCCCCACTTGATCGCGTTCTCGGCGGTGCCCAGGGCCTTGGACTGCTCGGCCGTGGGCAGGGCGGCCGGCGGCACGCCGGTCCACTGGAACTCGCGCCCCATCGAAACGAAGCCCATCGCGGCGGACAGCGGCAGCACCACGGCCACCGCCAGCAGCAGGTGCGAGAAGCGCCGCCATGCCGGCTTGGCCCGCAGCGCGAAGTGCAGGCCCAGGCAGCCGTGGGTCCAGGCCGCAAGCAGCATCAGCAGCTGCGCGGCGGCGCCCTGCCAGTCCCACAGCCCCCAGACCACGCGTACGTACGAACCCTCGATGCCGTAGGCCTGGTAGGCGCCGCGCATGGCCGTGAGGTGAGTGGCCAGCAACAGCGGAAGCGCGAAACCCAGCGCCACGCGCAGGCCTTCGAGCGGGGGCATGCGCAGGGTGCGCCGCTCCCACAGGGCGACCACGGCCAGCGCGAGGTGCGTGGCGGCCGCGCCATAGAGCAGGGCGGTGCCCGCGATGGTGTGCCAGAAGGCCTGTACGCCGCGCAGCATGGTCTCGGCGGCGGCGAACGAATAGACGCCCAGCGAATGGTTCAGCAGGTGCAGCGTGACGTAGGCCATCAGCACCAGCCCGCTCGCCCAGCGCAGATTGCGCCGCGTGGGCGGTTTCAGCGAGAACGCGGCGGCGGGGGAGGCGTCGGAGGGGGCTTCAGGGGAACGTCTGGCCATGAACGGGTTCGAAGCGGCACCCGAGCATAATCCGCGCGCCCATCCCCGTTGACCACCGACCCCCGGCATGGCCAGACCCGAACCTACCCCCCGTTCCAGCCTTGCGCTTCGCCAGATCGCGTTGCTCGAAGGCCTTTCAGACCAGCGGCTGGACCTGCTGGCCCAGCAATGCCTGTGGCACAGCGTGGAGGCCGGCAAGCCCCTGCTGCTGCGCGCCGAGCAGCAGGGCGAGGTGTTCCTGCTGGTCTCGGGCCGGGTGAGGGTGACGACCTACTCGGCCAATGGCCGGCAGGTGACCTTCCGCGATTCCGAAGCCGGCGAGCACTTCGGAGACATTTCCGCCATCGACGGCGGCCCGCGCTCCGCCGACGTGGTCACGCTGGAGCCCAGCGTGGTCGCCAGCCTCGACCGGGCCTCCTTCATGGCCCTTCTGCGCGACGAGCCCCTGGTGGCCGGCCGGGTGATGCTGCGGCTGGCGACGCTGGTGCGGCAGCTGTCGGAGCGGGTGATCGACCTGAGCACCCTGGGCGTGCAGAACCGGCTGCATGCCGAGTTGCTGCGCCTGGCCCGCGCTGCCGGCGTCGAGGGCAACCAGGCCCGGCTCGACCCGGCGCCCAAGCACGCGGCGCTGGCCAGCCAGATCAGCACCAACCGCGAGCAGGTGACCCGCGAGCTCAACGCGCTGGCGCGCAGCGGCGTCCTGAGCAAGGACGACAAGGCCCTTCTGGTCGCCGACGTGGCCCGCCTGGAGCAGATGGTCTCCCAGGTACGCGGCGATTGAGGCTTTCCCTGAGGCTTCGCGCGCTTCGGGTCGCTGCGCCAGACCCCCTTCCGGGAGCAACACTGCGGCCCGGCAAAGCCGGTTGCGCGGTGTTCCACGAATGATTCGCCGGCTAGCTCAGTTCCAGCGGCCCTTGGTGCCGCCCAGCGAGAAGCGGCCGGCGCCCAGCAGCACCACGGTCAGCGCGCCGAACAGGTACAGGCCCTGCAGTTCCAGCGCCCAGCCGCCCTGCTTGGTCAGCGCGAAGAAGTCGGCCATGTGCACCAGGCCGAAGGCCACCAGCATGTTGATGACCACCACGCCTGCGGCGGCGCGGGTGTAGAGGCCCGCGATCATCAGCAGCGGCGCGACGATCTCGCCGACGTAGACCAGGTAGGCGATGCCGCCCGGCAGGCCGGCCTTGGCCAGCATGCCGGCGATGAAGCCCACGCCGGCCGAGAGCTTGAAGATGCCGTGCAGCAGCACCAGGAAGCCGACCGTTACGCGGATCAGCAGCTTGCCGGAATCGTCCAGCGAGGAGGGGGAGAGGGCGGACAGCGGCGACGCGATCGGCGCACGCGGGGTGTTGGCGGCGGTGGCCTGGGTGTTCATGGCAGATCCTTGCAGGGTGGAAACAGACGGTGGGCCCGCCGCGGGATGCGACGGTTGCGGTTCCAGTGTGCGGGGCTGCGAAAGGCGGGGATGTGCGTTTACGCACATGTTTCAAGCATTGGCTGCGGCGCGTTCCCTTTCGTGGAACGCGGCGCAACCGGTTTGCGGGGCCGAAGGTGTCGCCGCGGCCGAGGGCGGCAAAGCGGCGCGAATTGCGCGCAGCCTGGGGGCGAGCCTAGAACCTCCCGGTCCACTTGCGCTCGTATTCCATCTTCTGGAAGTGCGCCGCCATGAAGTCGATGAAGCTGCGCACCTTGGCCGACAGGTGTTTGCGGCTCGGGTAGGCCAGGTTGATGGTCAGGTGCGGCAGGTCCCAGTCGTCCAGCGTGGGCACCAGCCGGCCGGCCACGATGTCGTCGTAGACGATGTAGGTGGGCTGCACCAGGATGCCCATGCCGTCGAGCGCCGCCGCGCGCAGCACCTGCCCGTCGTTCGATTCGAGCAGGCCGGTGACCGACACCGTGTGCGTCTCGTTCCCGCGGCGAAAGCGCAGCTCGTTCGGGTTGTTGGCGTGGGTGTAGATCAGCAGCTTGTGCTGCTTCAGCTCTTGCAGCGTCTTCGGGAAGCCGTGCTGCGCGAAGTAGCGCGGCGAGGCGGCCAGGATGCGCCGCGTCTCGCCGAGCCGGCGGATGGTCACGTTCGAATCGGGCTCGAACTCGCGGGTGCGGATCGCCACGTCGATGTTGTTGTCGATCAGGTCGAAGTAGCGGTTGGCCGCCTCCACGTGCACCGTCACGCCGGGGTAGCGGTCGGTGTACTCGCGCAGCAGCGGCGCGATGTGGTGGATCGAGAACGACAGCGAGGCCGTCACGCGCAGCGTGCCCGTGGGGTTGAGCGCGGTGGCGTTCACCGCCGATTCGGCGTCCGAAAGGTCGGCCAGGATGGTGCGGGCGCGGCCGCAGAACTCGCGGCCGGTGTCGGTGAGGTAGAGCCGGCGCGTGTTGCGCTCGACCAGCCGCGCGCCCAGCCGTTCCTCGAGCGCGCTCAGGTGGCGGCTCGCGGCCGCGTTCGAGAGGCCCAGCGCCTCGGCGGCGCGGCTCAGGCTGCCGGCATCGGCGATCTGCACGAGCAGGGCGATTTCGGTCCAGCGGTCCATGGGCGTTCTTTGTCTCCGGGCTTGCCTGCCGTGCGCGGTTCTCGCCGGACCGATCGCGGGGCTGAACCGGGCCCCGGACGCCTGCGGGCGGGCAGGCTGGGGATTCTATGTGGCGCGCCCTGGGCGGGGCGCGCGCGGGTGCCAGGCGAAAGCCGGTTCCAGTCAGGTCCCGTTAGGCCGGAAGCTTTACAAAGGGAGGCAATGAATTCCTGGCCCTTCCTTCCCGGCGCCCGTCCGGAGCCCGCTCCCGCTCGGCATCTTTCCCTGAACGGCGCCGTCGTCATCGCGCTGCTGGCGCTGGTCGTGCTCTGGACGCTGCCCATGGCCGGCTTCTACGAGACCCCGCCCTGGGACAACGTCGAGGAGCTCTTCTGGGGCGGCAGCATGCAATGGGGCTACTACAAGCACCCGCCGCTGCCGAGCTGGCTGATGGGCCTGCCGGTCCTGCTGGCCGGCCGCCAGCCCTGGCTGACCTATGCAGCGGGCGTGGGCTGCGGCGTGGGCGCGCTCTACATCATGTGGCGCTGGTCGCTGGGCATGATGCCGCCGATGCGGGCGGCGCTGGCGGTGCTGCTCGGCTCGCTTGTGACGTACCACGTGCAGCGCGCCACCATCTTCAACCACAACACGGTGCAGCTGCTGCCCATGGCGGGCTACTGGTGGATGCTCTGGCGCGTGCTGCGCACGCCTTCGGCAGGCGGCCGCTTCGACTGGCTCTGGCTCGGCGTGTTCGCGGCGCTGTCGATGCTCACCAAGTACAGCGCCCTGGTGCAGTTCGCGGTGGGTGCGGGCTTCATCGCCTGGGAGGGCTCGTGGCGCGATGCGCGCGTGCGCCGCGACCTGCTGCGCGCTGCCGGCGTGGCGCTGCTGCTGATGGCGCCGCACCTTGCATGGCTGCTGCAGCACGGCGACCAGACCATCGGCTACGCGCGGCACTCGATGCACCCCTCGGGGCCGCTGCTCAAGCACGTGCATCCGCGGCCGCTTCGCATCCTGCTGGTGCAGGTCGCCCGGCTGTCGCCGATGCTTCTTTTCGTGGCCTGGGCCTGGTTCATGCGCGAAAGAGGCGCCGTGCAGGATCAGAAGACGGCACGCGACGGCTTCGACCGGCGCTTCCTCGCCTGGGCGACCTTCGGGCCGGTGTGCCTGGTGCTGGCGATGTCGGTGCTCTTCAACATGCGCCTCGTGGCTTCGTGGCTCAGCACCTTCTTCCTGCCGGTCGCCGTATGGGCGGTGATGGTGGTGCCGGGCCTGGAGGCCGAGCGCTGGACGCGCCGCCGATGGATCGGCACGCTCGTCGCGGCCGCCGTCCTGCACGTTGCCGGATCGTTCGGCCAGGCCTGGGTCGACGGCGTCTGGAGTGCGCGCCACGGCTACATCACGCGCGCCAACCTGCCTTCCGGCCGGATCGCCGAGGCCGTCCAGGCCGTATGGCGCGAGCGCGCGGGCGACCGCCCGCTGCGGCTCATGGTGGGCGACACCTGGTTCGCCGGCGCGGTGGTGCTGCACATGGACCCTGACGTGCAGTTGCTGATCGACGGCGACCCGCGCACCTCGCCATGGCTGCCGCCCGATGCACTGGCGCGCGAGGGCGGCATGGTGCTGATCCTCGACACGCCCGAATTCCGCTCCGAAGGCGCCCTGCTGGAGCCGCTGCTGGCCACCGCCAGCTGCACCGGCAGCCTGCGCATGCCCTGGGCGGGCGAGGACGACGAGCGCAGCGTTCGGGTGCGCTGGGGCATCCTGCCGGGCAGCGACGTGCGGGAAGAGCTGCGAAGCTGCCTGCCGCCGGCTTCGCCCTGACCCGGGCCCGGCGCCCGGCGACCTTTCCGCTGCACGGAAAAATCATTTGCACCGTGGCGCTTCAAGCGCCGTGTCGCCCGCCCTACAGTTCCTTGCGGTCGATCGACGACCGGACAACACGGAGACAGCCACGATGCGCAACCTCAACCAGGACAACATCACCCAGGCCGTGCTCGCGCGCTTCGCCGACACGCCCGACCCGCGCCTGCGCGAGATCCTGACCAGCCTGGTGCAGCACCTTCACGCCTTCGCGCGCGAGGTGAAGCTCACCGAGGAAGAATGGTTCCAGGGCATCCAGTACCTCACGGCCACCGGGCAGAAGTGTGACGACAAGCGGCAGGAGTTCATCCTGCTGTCGGACGTGCTGGGGCTGTCGATGCTCACCATCGCGATGAACAACGACAAGCCGGCCGGCTGTACCGAGGCCACCGTGTTCGGCCCCTTCTACTTCGAGGGCGCGCCCGAGTACGAGCACGGCGACGACGTGGCCAACGGCGCCGAGGGCGAGCCCTGCGACGTGTTCGCCACGGTGCGCGGTCTCGACGGCGAGCCGGTGGCGAATGCTGTCGTCGACGTGTGGCAGGCCGACGCGGGCGGCCACTACGACGTGCAGCACGCCGGCCTCGACCATGCGGAGAACCGCGGCACGCTGCGCACCGGGCCCGACGGTTCGCTGCACTTCCGCAGCGTGGTGGCGGTGGCGTACCCGATCCCCGTCGACGGGCCGGTGGGCGACCTGCTGCGCGCGACCAGGCGACACCCGTGGCGGCCCGCGCACCTGCACTTCAAGATCGAGGCGCCGGGCTACGAGCGGCTCATCACGCACGTGTTCCGCGACGGCGACGAGTACCTGGATTCGGATGCGGTGTTCGCGGTGCGCCAGTCGCTGGTCGCGCCATGGAAGAAGCAGGACAACGGCCGCTGGCGCCTGGACTTCGACTTCGTGCTCAATCCGCTGAAGCAGACAGCTCGGCGGTAGCCCGCAGCCGGCACGCGCGGTGCCATGCTGCTACGCTCGGAAGGCAAGCCCGCTCCCAGGCGGGTTTTCTCTTGTCTTCCTTCCCCATGGCTTTTCCCCTGATCACCGACCCGTACTTCTACGCGGTCGCCATTCCCGCCGTGCTGCTGCTCGGCATCAGCAAGAGCGGCTTCGGCGCGGGCTTCGGCTCGCTCGCGGTGCCGATGATGGCGCTGGCCGTCACGGTGCCGCAGGCGGCCGCCATCCTGATGCCGCTGCTGCTGCTGATGGACCTGCTGGGCCTCGCGGCGTTCCGGCGCGACTTCGACCGCACGCTGCTGAAGTTCCTGATTCCGTTCGGGCTGCTGGGCACGGCGATCGGCACGCTGCTGTTCCGCGTGCTCTCGGCGCACACGGTGGCGGGCATCGTCGGCGTGTTCACGCTGCTCTTCCTGGCGCAGCGCCTGCTCTTTCCGCCCAAGCCCGACGATCCATTGCCCTCGCGCGGCGTCGGCGCGGTGCTGACGACGGTGTCGGGCTTCACCAGCTTCATCGCGCACGCGGGCGGGCCGCCGATCAACGCCTACGTCATTCCGCTGCGGCTCTCGCCGGTGATCTTCACGGCCACCATGGCCTACTTCTTCTTCGTGGTGAACCTGAGCAAGTGGATTCCCTACGCATGGCTCGGCCTGCTCGACTTCCGCACGCTGGCCACCTCGCTGGTGCTGATGCCGATCGCGCCCTTGGGCGTATGGGTCGGCATCCGCATCGCGCGGCGCATCGATGCGACGTGGTTCTATCGCTTCGTGTATCTGGGAATGTTCCTGACAGGACTCAAGCTCGTCTATGACGGCTTTCTGGCCTGAGGCCGGCGAAGCGACACGAAGTGCGCGAAGCCTGGGGGCGAGCCTAGAACTCAACGATGGATTTGAAGCCGCCGAAGATCATCCGCTTGCTGTCGAAGGGCATGGTCTTGGGGTCCATCCCCGTGATGCGAGGGTCGGCCATGACCTTCGCGTTGACGGCGTCGCGGTGCTTGCGCGACTTGTAGACGATCCACGAGAAGGCGACGGTCTCGTCGGGCTTCTGTTTCACGCTCTGCGGAAATGATGTGAGCTTGCCCGGCTTCACGTCGTCGGCGATGCACTCCACGTATTCGAGTGCGCCGTACTCCATCCACACCTTGCCGGCCTTGCGCGCCAGCTTGCGGTAGGCCTCGACGTTGGCCGAGGGAATGGCGAGGACGAAGCCGTCTACATAGCGAGCCATGGTTGTTCTCCTGAAGAGTCTGTGGAACCGTTGAAGAAAGAAGACCGGCGGTTGCATGGCAGGTCGCCGCTCATTGCGAGGCCGCCGTTTCGTGGGGTGCTGCTGTTTCTTCGTTGTTCTGCGTCTGCCCCGGCATGGCGGAGCGAAGCAGCAAGGCACCGAGCAGACCCGCCACCGCCGCGAACACGGCGCCGACGAGGAACGCGAGGTTGTAGCCGCCGGTGAGTGCCAGCGGCAGCTGCGCACCGGCAGCTTCCATCGATGCGGAGCGCGCGGCGGCGGCGCTGGCCAGCACGGCCAGGCCCAGCGCGCCGCCCATCATGAAGGAGGTGTTGACCACGCCCGAGGCCAGGCCCGAGTCGGAGGGGCTCACCTCGCTCATCGCGGCCAGCAGCACCGGGTTGAAGGCCATGCCCGCGCCCAGGCCCAGCAGCATCATGCCGGGCAGCACGTCGAGCGCGAAGCTGCCGTTGACCGGCGCGCGCGCGAACAGCGCCAGCCCGATGGCCGCGAGCCACAGTCCCGCCGCCAGCGGCTTGCGGATGCCGAAGCGCATCACGATCCTGGCCGACAGGCCCAGCGAGAACACCGCCATGATGATGTTGGCCGGCAGGAAGGCCAGGCCGATCTGCATCGGCGTGTAGTTCAGCACCAGCTGCATGTAGAGCGCCGAGATGAAGAACCACGCGAACATGGCCGCTGCCCACAGCACGCCGACCACGTTGGCCACCGACACGCTGCGCAGCTTGAAGAGACCCAGCGGCATCAGCGGATGCTGCACGCGCGCTTCGATGGCAATGAAGATCGCCAGCAGCACCACCGCGGCGCCAAGCAGGCCCAGGGTCTGCGTGGAGCCCCAGCCGGCCTCGTTGCCGTTGACCACGCCGTACACCGCGAGCATGAGCGACAGCGTCACGGTGATGGCGCCCGCCACGTCGAGCTTCTCGCCGTGCGCATGGCCGCGCGCGCTGGGCAGAAGCGCCACGCACAGCGCATACACCGCCACGCCGATCGGCAGGTTCACCAGGAAGATCCAGTGCCAGCTCAGCGTGCTCGTGAGCAGGCCGCCCAGCAGCACACCGATGCTGCCGCCGCCGGCGCACACGAAGCCGTACACGCCCATCGCCTTGGCGCGGTCGGCCGGTTCGGTGAAGAGATTCATGATCAGCGAGAGCGACACGGCCGACACCACCGCGCCGCCCAGGCCCTGCACCGCGCGCGCCGTCACCAGCAGGCCCTGCGAGGTCGAGACCCCGCAGGCCAGCGATGCCAGCGTGAACAGCACCAGGCCCGCGAGGAACACGCGGCGATGGCCGTACAGGTCGCCCAGCCGGCCCCCGAGCAGCAGGAAGCCGCCGAAGGTCAGCATGTAGGCGTTCACCACCCAGACCAGCGAGGTCTCGGTGAAGCCCAGGTCGGTACGGATCGAGGGCAGTGCCACGTTCACGATGGTGGTGTCGAGCACGATCATCAGGACGCCCAGGCACAGCACCATCAATGCGAGCCAGCGCTTGCGGCTGTCGAGTTGGTTGGTCATGGGAAGCGGATTTCTTGGAGTGGAGGGTGAGGGACTCAGACCAGCGGCTTGCCGCCGTTGATGAGCCACGGGGTGCCGAAGCGGTCGGTCACCATGCCGAAGCCTTCGACCCAGAAGGTTTTCTCGAAGGGCATGCCCACATGGCCGCCATCGGCGAAGGCGTCGAAGACGCGCCGAGCCTCGGCCACGGTCTCGATGGTCAGCGCGACGCCGAAGCCCTTCATGCCCTGGTACGGCTGGCCGGGCATGGAGTCGGAGGCCATCAGGATGCCGCCGCCGTAGGCGAGCGAGGCATGCATGAGGCGCTTCTTCGCCTCGGGCGGGAACTGCTCGGTGTCGGGCGCGTCGCCGACGGTCATCATCATCTGCATGGTGCCGCCGAGCGTCTTCTCGTAGAAGCGCATGGCCTCGGCTGCGTTGCCGTCGAAGGTGAGGTAGGCGTGGATGTTGGGCATGGCGTTTCCTTTCGCGGTTACTTTTCGGTGGCGGCCTTCAGGTTGGCAAGACCCGTCTCGAAGTCCTTGCCGATCATCTGGTCCATGTTGAAGAAGATGCCCATGAGCCTGGCGATGTAGGGGCTCGGGCCGTACATGGCCCAGGTGACCTGCGTCGCGCCGCCCTGGGGCTGAAGCGTGAATTCGGCGGTGTTGTGGCCCTCGAAGGGCTTGATGAAGTCGAGCTTGATCGCGACCTTCGACGAAGGCGCGGACTCCACGATCTCCATGCGGCCCGCGCCCGCCTTGTCGTTGCCTTCCCACGCATAGGTCGCGCCCTTGCCGCTCGCGCTGCCGCCGAAGCTGCGCTTCATGGCGGGGTCGAGCTTCTCGTAGGGCGACCAGGTGCCCCAGCGGTGGAAGTCGTCGATCAGCGGAAAGATCTTCTCGGCCGGAGCCTCGATGCGCGCGGTGCGTTCGACGCGGAATGTGTCGGGCCGGGTGGCCGCATAGATCAGCAGCGCGGCGATCGCGAGCACGACGACGAGGGCGATTTTCTTGAGCATGGGTGGAGCTTTCTCTGGGATCCTGATGCGAGGGAAAGGCCGGTCAGCCCGGCTGCGCGACCACCAGCAGCCAGCCCACGCCGAAGCGGTCGGTCAGCATGCCGAACTTGGAAGTGAAGAAGGTCGGGATCAGCGGCTGCATGACTTGGCCGCCTTCGGCCAGCGCGTCGAACCACTTGACGGCTTCGGCGTCGGTGCTGGCGGTGAGCGCGAGCATGATGCCCTCGAACTTCGGCTGGCCCGAGCAGCGGCCGTCGGAGGCCATCAGCTCGGTCTCGCCGATGCGGAACACCGCGTGCATCACCTTCTCGGCATCGGGCATGCCGCCGGCGCAGCCGGTTTCTTCGGTTTCCGACGGAGCGCCCGCGGGCGCTTCCTTGTAGCGCATGAGCTGCGTGACCTCGGCGCCGAGCGCCTTCCTGTAGAAGCCGAGCGCTTCGTCGCAGCGGCCTTCGAACGAGAGATACGACTGGACTTTCATGACGATTCCTTTGGACTGGTGAGGTGACTCGGAGGCCCGCCGGTGTCATGGGCCGCAAACAATCGGATTACTTTGTGTACACCGTCCACAAAGAATAACAGAGATAATGGACAGTGTCCACATGGAGAAGCGATGAAGCTCAACAACGTCCCCGAAAGCCTGCCGCCCGCGCGCAGCACGTATCGCCACGGCGATCTGCGCCGGGCGCTGCTGGAAGCAGGCATCGAACTGGCCCGCGACGGCGGTCCCGACGCGGTCGTGTTGCGCGAGGCCACCCGGCGCGTCGGCGTGGTGCCCAACGCGGCCTACCGGCATTTCGGCAGCCGGCAGGAGCTGCTGCTCGCGGTGCGCGAGGCGGCGCTGGCGGCGGCGGCGCAGGCCATGGAAAAGGAACTGGCGGCCCAGCCCTGCGACCAGCCCCCCGCCGACTTCGCGCGCGGCCAGGTGCGCGCCGTCGGCACCGCCTACCTGCGTTTCGCCCAGGCCGAGCCGGGCCTGTTTCGCACCGCCTTCGTGATCTCCGACGAAGGCCGCGGCGAACTCGGCCCCGGCAAGGCCGGCGAGAGCGGGCTCGATCCGTTCCAGCTGCTGGGGAAGGCCATCGACCGGCTGGTGGACGCCGGCGTGCTCGACCCGGCGCGGCGCCCGAACGCCGAGTACTGCGCCTGGAGCGCGGTGCATGGGCTGGCGCTGCTCATCATCGACGGGCCGCTGCGCGAGATACCGCCCGAGGCGGCCTACAAGCTGGGCCAGCAGCTCATCGACATGGTCGAGCGGGGCCTCTGAGGCCGGCGCTTCGACGGACCGTTTCTACAGATAGATCTTCTGCAGCAGCCGTATCAGCGTCTCGCGCTCCCGTGCCGTGAGCTTGGCGCTGGCATCGGCCTCGAGCTGGATCACGGTCTGCTCCGCCTCGCGGATCAATGTTTCTCCGGCGGCAGTGAGATGCAGGCCGACGGCTCGCCCGTCGTGCGGATGAGGGCGGCGCTCGATCAACCCGCGGCTGTCGAGCGTGGCCACCAGGCTCACCAGGTTGGGCGGCAGGATATCCAGCGCATTGCACAGCTGCCGCGAGGTGGCGCCCGGGTTGTGGGCCAGCAGCGAGAGCACCGAGAAGTCGATCTGCTTGAGCCCGTAGGGCGCCATGCGCTCCGCGAAGAAGGCGCTGACGATCAGCCAGGCCCGGCGGGCGTTGTAGCCGACCAGGGTTTCGAGCATGCGCGCGTCGAGCCGGTCGGGCTTGCTGCCTTGCGGCGCCGCGGCCTGTTCGCCTTTGGCGGAAGCGGATTTCGGGTTGGAGGCCATGGCCCGAGCGTAACCCCGCGCCGACTGCCGCGAATGCCCGGAGTGGCTAGTTGGAGACACCGGCGCCGGGCGCGGCCGCCTGGGCCGCGTGTGTCAGCGCCACCGTCTCGCAGGAGCGCTTGATGATGCCCATGCGCATCTCGAACTCCGGCAGCACCCAGCGACGGAAGGCTGCGCCCGCGCGGGCCCTGGCCGCATCCTGCGGCGCCGCAGCCTCGATGCGCGCCCAGGCCCACGCCATCAGCGCGAGCATGGTCACGCGCAGGTAGTCGTCGGCCACCTCGTACGGCAGCACCGGGTTGGCATGCGCCGCCATCGCGATGGTGGTGCCCATGTAGCGCAGCTGCGCCAGCCGGCGCTGCACGTCGGCGTCGGCCTCGCGAGAGGCGTCCAGCGTGTCGCGCAGCTCCAGCAGCACGGCCGACATGGCGGCGCCGGCGTCCGGCAGCACCTTGCGCACGAGCAGGTCGATGGCCTGGATCTCGTTGGTGCCCTCGTAGATCATGGTCACCCGCGAGTCGCGCACGATCTGCTCGATGCCCCACTCGCGCACGTAGCCGTGCCCGCCGAATACCTGCAGGCACTCGCTCGCGCCGTGGAAGGCCTGGTGCGTGCACGCGGCCTTGAGCACCGGCGTGACCAGCGAGCACCAGCGCTGTGCGCGCTCGCGGGCCTTGGGGTCGGCGTCGTGTTCGGCCACGTCGAGCATCAGCGCGCTGCGATAGGCGATGGCGCGCGCGCCGTCGATCCAGGCGCGCTGCGTGTCGAGGATGCGGCGCACCGCCGGGTGCTCCGCGATCAGGTCGGCGCTCTCGCCGCCGCGGCTGGCGGGCACGGGGCCCGGCGCGCGCATCTGGCGGCGCTCGGCAGCATAGGCGTCGGCCTTCTGCCAGGCCGCGTCGAGCAGGCCGATGCCCTGCAGCGCCACGTGCAGCCGCGCCGAATTCATCATCACGAACATCGCGGCCAGCCCACGGCCCGGTTCGCCGACCAGCCAGCCGGTGGCCTCGTCGAAGCGCATGCTGCAGGTGGGGCTGCCGTGCAGGCCCATCTTTTCCTCGATGCGCTCGCAGTGCACCGCGTTGCGCGTGCCGTCGGGCAGCAGCTTGGGCACCAGTGCGAGGGACAGACCCTTGGGCCCGGCCGGCGCATCGGGCAGGCGGCACAGCACGAGGTGGACGATGTTCGGCGTCAGGTCATGCTCGCCGCCGGAGATGAAGATCTTGCTGCCGCTCACCCGCAGGCTGCCGTCGGCTTGCGGGACCGCGCGCGTGCGCACCTGTCCCAGGTCGCTTCCCGCGTGGGCCTCGGTGAGGCACATGGTCGCGAGCCATTCGCCGGTCGCGATCTTCTGCAGGTAGCGCTGCTTCAGCTCCTCGCTGCCGTGGTGCTTGAGGCAGGCGTACGCGCCATGCAGCAGGCCCGGCGCCATCGTGAGGCCATGGTTGGCCGCGGCCAGCCATTCGTAGAGCACCGCTTCCAGCACCGCCGGCAGGCCCTGGCCGCCGTCTTCCTGCGCGGCCGAGAGAGCGGGCCAGCCGCCGTCGACGAAGGCCTGGTACGCATCGCGGAAGCCCGGTGGTGAGACGACGTCGCCGTCCGAGAAGCGACAGCCGATCTCGTCGCCGCCGCGGTTGATCGGCGCCACCACCTCCCCGACGAATCGACCCGCCTCCTCGAGCACCTGCGACTGCAGCGCCTCGTCGACTTCGGCAAAGGGCGCGAGCGCGGCAAGGCGCGCGGGGGCGTCGAGCACCGCGTTCAGCAGGAAGCGGATGTCGTCGGGGCGGGGCTGGTAATCCATCGGAGGCTCGTTAGCTAACTAGATATCAGGGTGTCGGCAGCTTGCACGCGAAGCTGCCCGCGCGCTCGGTGTCGCCGCCGGTGTAGGTGGCGACCTGGGGGTAGGGGCACAGAGGCCGCGTGCGTTGAGCGGCCCAGCCTGCGGGCACTTCGGCGTTGGGCACCGGCGTGCCCGCGCCGCGCGCCGCGGCGGTGACGGACGCGGGCGCCTTGCCCTGCTCGACCCAGTCGACCAGCGCGCTCAGCATGTCGAACTGGTCGGTGGCCGGGCCGCCCGCGCAATGGTTCATGCCGGGCACGGGGAAGTAGCGCGCGAACGAGGAGGCATCGCCGCCGTTCGCGGCCTGCACGCGCTCGTACCAGGCCTGCGTGTCGTCGGAGGAGAACACCGGGTCGCTGGTGCCGTGGTAGACGATCATGCGACCGCCGCGCTCGCGCAGTGCGCCCAGGTTGGCTGCGTCGGGCGGCGTCATGAACGACAGCGCCGATTCGCGGAACACGCCGTCGGTGGCGGCGATGCGCGGGGCGTCGCGGTCCATGTCGAAGCCCAGCGCGAAGGGCAGGCCCTGCGGCCGCTCGGCCAATGGGGGCGTGCTGAAGATGAAGCCGACCGCGCCCGCGTCGCGCGTCGGCGGGCTCGCGAACTTCCACTCGCGCCAGTTGGCGCCGCTCACGCCCGCATCGAACGGGAAGCTGCTGTAGATCGGCTGGCCCGCGCCGTTGCGCGCGCCCTTGAACACGTTGGCGAGCGCGTTCTTCTGCGGCGCGCTCAGGCACATGCCGTCGCGCGTGCCCGCGGCGCAGGTCGGCACGTCGCGCTGGATGTCGAAGCGCGTGCGGCAGGCGTTGACGTTCGACACGATGCCGTCGGCGATGCCGTCGAGCGCGTCGCAGCGCTGCAGCACCTTGTCGGCCACCAGCTTCAGCTCGGCGGGCGTGAAGGCGCTCTGCAGGTCGGGCTGTCCGGCGGGCGTCTTCGCGCTGGCCACCGCTGCGTACTGCTGCGCGCCGTAGAGCTGCGCCACCGCCGCCTTCGGAAGGTTGAAGCCGGGGTCGCCCGCGAGCACCCCGTCGTACTGGCCGGCCGAGCGCACGGCGGCCACCATCGCGTGCCGGCCGCCGTTGGAGCAGCCGCCGATGTACGAGCGGTCGGGGCCGCGGCCGTAGGCCTTGGCGATCAGGTTCTTGGCCATCGGCGTGAGCTGCGCGACGGCGTTGTAGCCGTAGTCCAGCCGCGCCTGCGGATCGAGCCCGAAGCGCGGGCCCATCGAGCCCGCGTGGCCGGCGTCGGAGCTGATGACGGCGAAGCCCATCTGCAGCGCGCTGCTGCGCGGTCCGCCGCCGCCGATGCCGCCGAGCGCGGGCACCACCACGCCGTCGAGCCCGCCGTTGGCCTGGTAGAAGAATCGGCCGTTCCAGGCGACCGGCAGCCGCATCTCGAAGCCGATGGCATAGCGCTGGCCGTCGACGGGGCTTGTGCGCTCGTTCATGCGGCCCTGCACGAGGCAGTGCGCGGGCGCCGCCATCGCGACGCCGCCGACCGTGACGGTGCCGGCCGGCACCTCGGTGGCCGATGTGTAGACGGTGCCGGGCAGCACCGCGCGGGCGGCGAGGTCGGTGCAGGACTGCAGCGTGCCCGGCCGTGCGGCCGCCAGCGGCGCATGCGCGGCCGGCGGCGCGGTGGACCGGCTCGCGCAGGCCGCGAGCAGCGCTGCGGCGCCGAGCGCGGTCGCGCACAGGGCAGGGTGGAAGCGGCGCTGGGGCTTCTTCATGCGGTGGTCTCCTTGCCGCGCCAATTGCGGCGTTGTCGTTCGTTCAGGCGGCCTGGTTCTGCGGCTTGGTTCAGGCGACGTGGTTCAGGCGGCCTTCTTCGCGGCGCCTAGGTAGGTGTCGATCACGCGCGAGTCGACGGCCAGCTTCCTGGCCTCGCCTTCGAGGCTGACGCTGCCCATCTCGAGCACGTAGCCGTGGTCCGCCACCTCGAGCGCGGCGCGCGCGTTCTGCTCCACCAGCAGGATGGTCACCCCGGTGGCGCGCAGGGCCTCCACAGTGCGGAAGATCTCCTGCACCACCAGCGGAGCCAGCCCGAGGCTGGGCTCGTCGAGCATCAGCAGCGTGGGACGCGACATCAGCGCGCGGCCCACCGCCAGCATCTGCCGCTCGCCGCCCGAGAGCGTGCCGGCCAGCTGCGCGCGGCGCTCCTTCAGGCGCGGGAACAGCGTGTAGACCTCGTCGATGCGGTCGCGCCACTGGCGGTTGCGCATCCGCACCTGGCGGAAGGCGCCGAGCACGAGGTTGTCTTCCACCGGCATGGTGCCGAACAGCTCGCGCTTCTCTGGCACCAGCGCGATCCCGAGCATCACGCGCTCCTCGAGCGACAGCCCGTTGACCGGCTGGCCCTTGAACTCGATCACGCCCTTGGAAGGCAGAACGCCCATCAGCGCATTGAGCAGCGTGGACTTGCCCGCGCCGTTCGGCCCGATCACCGTGACCACGCTGCCCTGGCCGGCCTGCAGGTCGATGCCGTGCAGCACCTCGGCGCGGCCGTAGCCGGCGTGCAGGTCGCGGATGCGAAGCAGGGGTGTCGTCATGTCAATGTTCCGTTCCCAGGTACGCCGCGCGCACCTTGTCGCTCGCCTGCACCTCGGCGGGCGTGCCCTCCATCAGGTGCGTGCCGAATTCCATCACCACGATGTGGTCGCAGATGTCCATTACCAGTCCCATGTCGTGCTCGACCAGCAGGATGCTCATGCCCTCGCCGCGCAGCTGGCGCAGCACCTTGCCGAGCGCTTCCTTCTCCTTGTGGCGCAGGCCGGCGGCGGGCTCGTCGAGCAGCAGCAGGGCCGGGTCGGCGCACAGGGCGCGCGCGATCTCCAGCAGGCGCTGCTGGCCCATCGCGAGATTGCCTGCGAGCTCGTGCAGCAAGGCGCCCATGCCCACGCGCTGCAGCTGGCGCTCGGCCTCGCGGAACAGCGCGCGCTCCTCGGCGCGGTCGATGCGCAGCATGGCGGCGACGGCGCCCCTGCGACCGCGCAGGTGGGCGCCCAGCGCCACGTTCTCCAGTACCGTCATGTCCGCCACCATCTTCACGTGCTGGAAGGTGCGCGACACGCCGCGCTGCGCGATCTGCCGCGCGCCCAGCCCGCCGATGGCCTCGCCGCGGAAGCTCACCGCGCCGCCCGAGAGCCCGAGCACGCCGGTGATCAGGTTGAAGGTGGTCGACTTGCCCGCGCCGTTCGGCCCGATCAGGCCGACGATCTGGCCGGCGCGCGTCTGGAAGCTGATGTCGTTCACCGCCACCAGGCCGCCGAAGGTCTTTCGGATCGCGCGCACGTCGAGCACCACATCGCCAGCCGCCGGCCTGGCGCGTGCCGGCAGGTCGCCGGCATCGTGCCAGTCGACCGCGCGGCGCGGACGCGGCAGGCGGCGGTCGACGAAGGCCCAGAGCCCGTCGGGCAGGTACTTGAGCACCAGCACGATCATGATGCCGAAGACGATCAGCTCGTAGCTGCCGGCCGTGCCGATCAGCTTGGGCAGCAGCACCTGCAGCTGGTCTTCGAGCTGCTTGACCACACCCGCGCCGGCGATCGCGCCCCACACGTGCGCCGCTCCGCCGAGCACCGCCATGAACAGGTACTCGATGCCCATCTTCAGCCCGAATGGCGACGGGTTCACCGTGCGCTGGAAGTGCGCGAACAGCCAGCCCGAGACCGATGCGAAGAGCGCCGCCAGCACGAAGATGCCGATCTTGAAGCGCAGCGTGTTCACGCCCATGGCCTCGGCCATCTGAGAGCCGCCGGCCAGCGCGCGGATGGCTCGGCCGCTGCGCGAGTCGAGCAGGCGGATCACGGCAAAGGCCGCGAGCAGCGCGAAGATCCAGACCACCGCATAGAACATGCGCTGCTGGCCGATCTCGAAGCCGAACACCGTGAGACCCTTCACGCCGAGGATGCCGTCGTACTTGCCCAGCGCCTCCAGGTTGCCCATGAGGTAGTACAGCGACAGCGCCCAGGCGATGGTGGCCAGCGGCAGGTAGTGGCCCGACATGCGCAGCGTGATCGCGCCGATGATCGCCGCGCTGACGCCCGTGAGCGCCAGCCCGATGAAGAGCGTGACCCAGGGCGACAGCCCGGTATTC
Organism: Variovorax sp. 22077; assembly: GCF_052044195.1. Classification (NCBI taxonomy): domain Bacteria; kingdom Pseudomonadati; phylum Pseudomonadota; class Betaproteobacteria; order Burkholderiales; family Comamonadaceae; genus Variovorax; species Variovorax sp. 22077. The sequence goes on along the minus strand of NZ_JBQEQC010000003.1, from coordinate 55,555 downwards.
ACCGTGAGATAGGCGGTGGTGTACGCGCCGATGCCCACGAAGGCCGCCTGCCCGAACGAGGTGAGGCCGCCCACGCCGGTGAGCAGCACCAGGCCCAGCACAGGCAGCGTGTAGATGCCGACGTAGTTGAGCTGGATGATCCAGAAGTCGGGCAGCGGCAGCAGCGGCAGCGCGATGAGCACCAGCACCAGCGCCAGCGGGCCCCAGGTGCGCAGCGCGCTCTTGTCGGGCGCACTGGCCGTCGAGGAATTGAGGAGCGCTTCCATGTTCAGATGCCCCTCACGGTGCGCATCGCACACGATCCACCCACGCGGCACGGCCGATGCGGGGAACGCCGCGGAACCGGCTTTGCCGGGCCGCAGGTGTCGCACCCAGCGAGGGGGTTGGCGAAGCGACACGAAGTGCGCGAAGCCTGGGAGAGTTTCATTTCAATGTTCCTCGTCCGAATGGCCGCTCTTCAGCGAGCGCCACAGCAGCACCGGCAGGATGATGGTGAACACGATCACTTCCTTGAACGAACTGGCCCAGAAGGAGCCGAAGGCCTCGATCACGCCCACGGCCAGCGCGCCGACCAGCGCGCCGGGGTAGCTCGCCAGGCCCGCGATCACTCCGGCCACGAAGCCCTTCAGGCCGATGAGGAAACCCGAGTCGTAGAACACCGTGGTGGTCGGCCCGATCAGCAGCCCCGAGAGCGCGCCGATCAGCGCCGCCATCGCGAAGGTGAGCTGCCCGGCCGCCTGGGTCGAGATGCCCATGAGCCTCGCGCCCAGCCGGTTCACCGCCGTGGCGCGCAGCGCCTTGCCGTAGAGGCTGCGCTCGAAGAACAGATACAGCAGCACGATCAGCGCGGCCGACATGCCGAAGATGATGAGCGCCTGCCCGCTCACGTTGAGCGGCCCGAGCGCCATGCGCTCGTCCCAGAACGGCGGGTTGCGGAAACCCTCCGCGCCGAAGAAGAGCAGGCCCAGGCCGGTCATCGCGAAGTGCACGCCCACCGAGACGATCAGCAGCACCAGCGAGCTCGCGCCCGCCAGCGACTGGTAGGCCACGCGGTACACCAGCGGCCCGAAGGCCGTGACGATGAACACCGTGAGCAGCGCCTGCACGCCGATGGGCAGGTTGCGCGGGCCGGCCCAGGCCGAGATCGCGCAGATGACGGCCGGCGCCGCGAAGGTGCGCAGCGCGGCCTTCAGCCCGGCGGCCGCGCTGCCGGCGTGGCGCCAGGTGACGACCAGGTCCATCAGCGCCGCGACGCCGGCCAGGATGAGCAGCAGCCACACCGTGCCCGGCGTCTTGCCGGTCTGGAAGATCGCCAGCGTCAGCGCGCCGTACGCCACGAATTCGCCCTGCGGGATGAAGATGACACGGGTCACCGTGAAGACGAGCACGATGCCCATGCCCAGCAGGGCATAGATCGCGCCATTGGTGAGGCCGTCCAGCGTCAGGATGCTGGCGATCGAGAAATCCATGGCGTATGCGCGATGTTGGCGGTGCGGATGTGAAGAAGAGGGGATTACTGCTCGACCTTGAACGCGCCGTTCACCACCTTGAGCATCACGCCGGTCTCGGTCGTGTAGCCCCAGTGGTCCTGCGCGGTCCAGTTCAGCACGCCGTGCGCGAGCACGGTGCGGCCCATGCCTTCGAGCGCGTCGCGCAGCGCGGCGCGGAACTCCGGCGTGCCGGGCTTGGCTTTCTTGAGCGCAACCGGCACGGCCTTCTCGAGCACCGTGAGCGCGTCGGCCGCATGGCCGGCGAACTGGTTGCGCGAGCCGGGGCCGTAGGCCTTCTCGTAGCCCTGCACGAAGGCGACGGCGGCGGCCTTCGAGGGATGGCTGTCGGGCAGCTGCTCGGCCACGGTGGCGGGGCCCGAGACCACGAAGGTGCCCTCGGCATCCTTGCCGGCGGTGCGCATCAGGTCCTGCGTGGCGGCGGCGTGCGTCTGGTAGACCTTGCCCTTGTAGCCGCGCTCCATCACCGCCTTCTGCGGCATGCCGGCGCCGCTGCCCGAGGCCACGATCAGGATCGCGTCGGGGTTGGCCGAAGTGAGCTTGAGCACCTGGCCGGTCACGCTGGTGTCGGCGCGCGCGAAGCGCTCGGTGGCGACGATCTTGATGCCGTTCTTGGCGGCCTCGGCCGTCAGCGCCTTGAGCCACAGTTCGCCGTAGGCGTCGGTGTAGCCGAGGAAGCCGACCGTCTTGACGTTCTGCTTCTTCATGTGGGCGACCACCGCGTAGGCCATCACGTCGTTCGACTGCGGCAGGCGGAAGAACCATTTGTCCTTGCCCGGCGGCAGCCCGGCCGGCGCGGTCGACAGCTGCGGCGTGCCCGACTCGGCCGTCACGTCGGCCATCGGGATCGCGACGGGCGTGGCGCTGGAGCCGATGATGATGTCGGCCTTGTCCTCGGTGACCAGGCGCTGCGCGTCCTTCACGCCGGTGGTCGGGTCGGTGGCGTCGTCGAGCACCACCACCTTGAGCGTTTCGCCCGCGATGGTCTTCGGCCAGATGGCGATGCCGTTCTTCACTGGAATGCCCAGGCCCGAGGCCGGGCCGGTGAGCGGCTGCACCACGCCCACGGTGATGTCGGCATGGGCGAGGCCCATGGCCATGAGCGCCAGCACGGCGGCGAGGGTGGTCTTCTTGAAGGTCATCGGTGTCTCCTGGGTACGTTGTGAAGCGGGCGGAACGAACGCGAAAAGGGAAGGGGCCTCAGCGCGGCGCCATGCGCAGCGCGCCGTCGAGGCGGATCACCTCGCCGTTGAGGTGGCCGTTGGTAACGATGTGGCAGGCCAGCTCGGCGAACTCCGAGGGCTTGCCCAGCCGCGGCGGGAAGGGGATGGACGCGGCCAGCGAGTGCTGCACCGCCTCGGGAAGCTCCAGCAGCAGCGGGGTGGCGAAGAGGCCCGGCGCCACGGTGCATACGCGGATGGCGTGTTGCGCGAGGTCGCGCGCCATCGGCAGCGTCATGCCCACCAGGCCGCCCTTGGAGGCGCTGTAGGCCTGCTGGCCCACCTGGCCGTCGAAGGCGGCGACCGAGGCGGTGAAGAGCATCACGCCCTTCTCGCCTTTTTCATCGCCACTGTCGAGCGCCGGCAGCTTCGCGCAGCGCGCGGCGAACAGGCGCGCCATGTTGTAGCCGCCGATCAGGTTGATGTTGACCACGCGCACGAAGTCTTCGAGCGGCGCGGGATTGCCGTCCTTGCCGACGATGCGCTTGGCGCTGCCGATGCCGGCCACGTTCATCAGGATGCGGGCGGTGCCGTGGGCGGCCTCGGCCTTGTCGAGCGCGGCGTTCACGCTGTCGGTGTCGGTGATGTCGCAGACGCACGCGATGCCGCCGATCTCGGAGGCCACCTTCGCGGCCAGTTCGGCATTGCGGTCGAGCACGGCGACCCTCGCGCCCAGCCGCGCGAGCTCGCGCGCGGTGGCTTCGCCCAGGCCCGATGCGCCGCCCGTGACCAGTGCTGCTTGTCCTTCGATCTTCATTTGTCTCGTCTCCAGGAATGTCCAGAAAGGTGGGGAAAAGGCTCAGCGGGGCTTCAGGGTGAAGGGCAGGCTGCCGTCGTGCATCGCCTCGGCCAGCGCGGCGCGGTGCTTGAGCACGGAACGCTGGTTGATGGAGCCCTTGTCGGTGACCTCGCCCTTGTCGATGGACGGCGGCTCGGCCATCAGGTGCAGCCGCGCGATGCGGTTGGCGCTGCCGGTGGCGCCGGCGGCCAGCGTGTCGACCACCTGCTGGAAGTGCGCCTGCACGGGCCCGCTCTCGAGCACCTCGCGCATGGTGGCGTCGGCCGGCAGGCCGGCGAGCTCGCGCACCTTCTGCGTCGGGAAGATGAGCGCGCCCACTTCCTTCAGGTTGATGCCGGTCAGCACCGCGTCCTGCACATAGGGCGCGCCGGCCGCGATGATCTTCGCGCGCATCGGGCCCACGCTCACGAAGGTGCCGGTGGCGAGCTTGAAGTCTTCGGCGATGCGGCCGTCGAAGCGCAGGCCGCGGTGGATGTTGCCCTCGTCGATCCACTTCACCGCGTCGCCGGTGGAGAAGAAGCCTTCCTCGTCGAAGGCCTCGGCCGTGGCCTCGGGCGCGCGCCAGTAGCCTGGCGTGATGTTGGGGCCGCGGTAGCGCACCTCGGTCTTGCCGTCGACCTCGATCAGCTTGAGCTCGATGCCCGGCGCGGGCAGGCCCACGTCGCCCGACTTCACGTCGGGCCCGGTCACGTACAGCGCGAAGGGGCCCGACTCGGTCATGCCCAGGCCGGTGCCCATGACGATGCGCTCGCCCACTTCGGCCTCCTGCGTGCGGTGCAGGCTGTCCCACACCGGCTGCGAGAGCGCCGCGCCCGAATAGAAGAACATCTTCACGCGCGACAGCAGGTTGCCGCGCAGCACCGGGTCGGTTTCCATGGCCTGCGCGATGGCCTCGAAGCCGGTGGGTACGTTGAAGTAGATGGTGGGCGCGATCTCGCGCAGGTTGCGCAGCGTCTCGGCCATGCCGGCGGGCGTGGGCTTGCCGTCGTCGATGTAGAGCGTGCCGCCGTTGTCCAGCACGATGCCCACGTTGTGGTTGCCGCCGAAAGTGTGGTTCCAGGGCAGCCAGTCGACCAGCACGGGCGGCTCGTCGCCCAGTGCGGGGATCGACTGGCGCAGCTGCTGCTGGTTGGCGCACCACATGCGGTGCGTGTTGATCACGGCCTTGGGCATCTTGGTCGAGCCCGAGGTGAAGAGGAACTTGGTGATGGTGTCGGGGCCGGTGGCGCGCATCGCCGCGTCGATGGCGGGCGTGGCAGGCGTGGAGGCGAGGGCGCTGAACGGCGTGACCGGCCGGTCGTCGAGCCGGCCGTCGGCCAGCACGACCTCGGTGCCGGCGGGCACGACCGCCGTGATGGCCCTGGCGAAACGCGCCGCGTCGCTCGCGAACACGAGGCCGGGCGTGAGCGTGTCGAAGACGTGGCGCAGCTTCTCGAAATCCTGGCTCACCAGGGAGTAGGGCGGCGACACGGGGCAGTAGGGCACGCCGGTGTAAAGGCAGCCCAGCGCCATCAGCGCATGCTCGATGCCGTTCTCGCTGAGGATCGCGACCGGGCGGTCGGCGCTCAGGCCGCGGTCCAGCAGGGCCTGTCCGATGCCGCGTGCTTCTTCGAGCGCCTGCGCGTAGCTCACGCGCAGCCATTCGCCGGTGCTGCCGTCGGCCAGCCGTTCGCGGCGGGCGATGAAGGTGCGATCGGGCTCGCGCTCGGCCCAGTAGGCGAGGCGGTCGGTCATGCGCTCGCGATAGGGGGCGAGCGGCGTCTCGGCGCTCAGGTATTGCGTGCCCGGCGCGCCGTCGCGCAGCACCGCGCGGGTGACGCCGAAGACCAGCGGGCGGTAGCGGACGGCGGGGGTGCTCATCCCTTGCTCACTTTCGCGCCGCGTCCTTCGAGGAAGTCGCGCACGCGCTGCTTGGCTTCGGGCGCGGCCTGCGTGATGCCGGAGATCAGCGCCTCGGTGAAGAAGCCGTGATCGGCCGACTGCTCGGCGATGCGCGGCAGGGCGTGCATCAGCGCGTAGTTGGTGAGCGGCGCGTTGGTGGCCACGCGCTTGGCGAGCTCGAAGGCCTTGTCGAAGGCCTGGCCCTCGTCGACGAGGTACTGCGCGAAGTTGGCGCGCTCGCCGTCCTCGGCGTTGTAGACGCGGCCGGTCATCATCATGTCGGTCATGCGGGCCACGCCGATCAGCTTGGGGATGCGCACCGAGCCGCCGCCGCCCACGAAGATGCCGCGCGAGCCTTCGGGCAGCGCGTAGAAGGTGGTGCGGTCGGCCACGCGGATGTGGCAGGCGCTGGCCAGCTCGAGCCCGCCGCCGACCACCGCGCCGTGCAGCGCTGCGATCACCGGCACCGGGCCGTGCTGGATCAGGTCGAGCGCGGCGTGCCACATGCGCGAGTGCTGCATGCCCTGGCCGGCGTCGCGCTCCTTCAGCTCGCTCAGGTCGAGGCCGGCGCAGAAGTGCGGGCCCTCGCCGTCGATCACCGCTGCGCGCACGCTGGACGGCAGCTTCTCGAAGGTGTCGCGCAGCGCGAGGATCAGTCCGTCGGACAGCGCGTTGCGCTTGGAGCCGCGCGTGAGGCGGACGATGGCGACTTCGTCGCGGATGTCGAGTTGGAGGTCTGGATTGGTCATGATGGGGTCCGGGGTTGCGTCGAATTATGGTTATGGGAAATAATCAATTCAAGGAATTTGGAGCCCCAGAGACCTAGGGACTTACCCGTACCGGAGACAAGACATGGACCATCAGAACCTGATCGCGATCGACATCCACACCCACGCAGAAGTCAGCTGCTGGAACCCGTTCGACAACTACGGCGAGGAATACGACCGCGCGGCCGACAAGTACTTCGGCTCCAGCGGCCGGCCCACCATTGCGGAGAGCGTCGCGTACTACCGCGAAAGAAAGATCGGCCTGGTGATGTTCATGGTCGATGCCGAATCGAACATGGGCCGCCGCCGCATCCCGAACGAGGAGATCGCCGAGGCCGCAAGGAACAACAGCGACATCATGATCGCCTTCGGCAGCGTCGATCCGCACAAGGGCAAGATGGGTGCGCGCGAGGCGCGCAGGCTCATCGAGGAGCACGGCGTGAAGGGCTTCAAGTTCCATCCCACGGTGCAGGGCTACCACCCCTACGACCGCATGGCCTGGCCCATCTACGAGGTGATCGCCGAATACGGGCTGCCGGCCATCTTCCACACCGGCCACAGCGGCATCGGCTCGGGCATGCGCTGCGGCGGCGGTCTTCGGCTCGAATACAGCAACCCGATGCACCTGGACGACGTGGCCATCGACTTCCCCGACATGCAGATCGTCATGGCCCACCCCAGCTTCCCCTGGCAGGACGAGGCGCTGAGCGTGGCCACGCACAAGCCCAACGTGTGGATCGACCTGTCGGGCTGGAGCCCCAAGTACTTCCCGAAGCAGCTCGTGCAGTACGCCAACACGCTGCTGAAGGACCGCGTGCTCTTCGGCAGCGACTACCCGCTCATCACGCCCGACCGCTGGATGCGCGACTTCGAGAACGCGGGCTTCAAGCCGGAGGTGATGCCCGGCATCCTCAAGGGCAACGCGATGCGGCTCCTGCGGCTGGATGCCGCGCCGGCCGCACCCGCGGCATCAGCCGGCTGAAGCCGCCTTGCGCGAACGGCCGGCCTGTGCGGCCGAGTCGTTCCAGTGCTGCTCCCACAGGGCGTCGCCGCGTTCGAGCGCGGCGCCCAGTTCCTTCTTGCGCCGCTGCACGACCGCGGTGACCAGCGCGTTGCACAGCGAGAGCGCCGCCGTGTACGAGTCGAAGGGCGACGCACTCGAGGTGCGCACCAGCATCACGTGATCGGCCGCCGAGGCCGCAGCGACCGAGGGGCCGTCGGTGATGACGATGACCTTGGCGCCCTTTTCCCTGAAGTACCTGGCCGCGCGCGCGGTGGCGAGCCCGTGGCGCCTGAACGTCAGGGCCAGCAGCACGTCGTGCTCGCCGATCCACAGCAACTGGTCTTCCATGAGCAGCGGGCCGCCGCCGTTCATCGGGCGGACGTCTGGCAGGCACATGTTCAGGTGCAGCGTCAGATGGCCGGCCAGCGCGGCGGCATGCCGCTGGCCGGTCACGTGCACGCGCGCCTTGCGCTGCGTGAGCATCCGCACGGCACCCTCGAAGGCCGCGACGTCGAGCGCCGCGAAGGTCGAGGCCAGGTTGTGCTGGTCGTGCAGCAGCGCGTTGGCAAGGCAGGTGCGCACGGACGTGTCGTCGGCGATGACGGCGTCCGCGCGCGTGGCCGGTGACGACAGCCGCGCGGTGACCTCCGAGCGCGCCTCGATCTGCGCATCGGCATAGCTGGGATAACCCAGCTTGGCCAGCAGCCGCACCACGGTGGAGGCGCTGGTGCCCACCTTCTTTGCAAGACTCGTTGCAGATTCGAGAAGGCCCTGGGGGTAGCGCGTCTGCAGTTCGTCGATCAGGCGCTGCTCGCTCCTGGTGAGCTTCCTGCCGTAGCCCGCGATGCGTTGGTTCAGATTCATGGTCGGGGCATTCTGCATGCGCAGCCGGGTTGCACCTGATTTTGCAATGGTCATTGCAAAAATTAAATCGTCTTGCAACAATGCGCGCACTTTCTATTGCACGACAGGACGCCCATGGAACCCCTCTTCACCGCCGCGGCACTGCGCCGCCGCGAGCTCCTCGCTGCCGGCCTCGCGTCGGTGCTGCCGCTGGCGGCGCACGCGCAGGCCTGGCCCTCGCGGCCGGTCACGCTGGTGGTGCCGTTCCCGCCGGGCGGCTCGGTGGACCTGATCGCGCGGCTCTACGCCGATCCGCTCGCGAAGGCGCTGGGCACGCCTGTCGTCATCGACAACCGCGCGGGTGCCGGCGGCTCCATCGCCAGCGCACAGGTGGCGCGCGCCAAGCCCGATGGCTATACGCTGGTCGCGTCGTCGCAGAGCTCGCACCTGGCCAATCCCCTGACCCAGCCCAATCCGGGCTACGACCCGATCAAGGACTTCGCGTCGATCAGCCAGCTCTCGCGCTCGATCAACGTGCTGCTGGTCAACCCGGCGGTGCCTGCGAAGAACTTCAAGGAGTTCGTCGCGCTGGTGAAGTCGCGTCCCGGCGAGCTCAACTTCTGCAGCGCGGGCCCCGGCAGCATGGGGCAGCTCAACGTGGAGCTGATGAAGTCGCAGCTGCAGCTCAACGCGACGCACGTGCCCTATCGGGGCGGCGGCCCGCTGGTCACCGCGCTGATCTCGAACGAAGTGCAGTTCGGCCTCGACAACCTCGCGCCCTTCCTGCCGCTGATCCAGTCCGGCAAGCTGCGCGCGCTGGCCGTGGCCGCGCCCGCGCGCGTGGCGGCGCTGCCCGACATCCCGACCTTCGCGGAGCTGGGCCATCCGGTGCTCAACACCACCTCGTGGATCGGCATCGCCGCGCCTGCCAGGACGCCGCCGGAGATCGTCGCGACGCTGCACAAGGCGGTGCGCTCGGTGGCCGACCAGCCCTCGATGGCCGAGGCGCTGCAGTCGCGCGGCGCATTGCCGCCCGAGGTGCAGTCGCCCGAGCAGTTCACCGCCATGATGTCGGAGCGCCTCGCGGTCTACGGCGACCTGGTCCGGCGAGCCGGCATCCGCGGGGAATGAGCGCCGCATGACCGAGTCATCGTTCGCGCCCGACACCGCCCCGCTGGAGGTCCTGCCGCGCGATCTCTCCGCCTACAGGCAGGGCAACACCGGCATCGACTACGTGCACCGTTTCGAGTCCGGCCGGCCGGGGCCGCACGTGCTCGTCAACGCGCTGACCCACGGCAACGAGATCTGCGGCATGGTGGCCGCCACGCACCTGCTGGACACCAGCGTGCGCCCGCGGATCGGCACGCTCACGGTCAGCTTCGCCAACGTGGAGGCCTACGAGGCCTTCGACATCGACAAGCCCTACGAGAACCGCCAGCTGGTGCACAACCTCAATCGCATCTGGTCGAAGGCCATGCTTGAGGGCACCGGACAGAGCCCCGAACTGCGCCGCGCGCGCGAGCTGCGCCCGGTGCTGGACGCGGCCGACTACGTGCTCGACATCCATTCGACCCGCGCACCGGTGCAGCCCTTCTGGGTCTATCCGGAGTTCGATCGCAACGCCGGGCTGGCGCTGGCCATCGGCGATCCGCTGGTGCATCTGGTGATGCCGGTGGGCGGCGCGCCGGGCACCGGTGTGACGGCCTACGGCCGCCATGGCCAGGAGGGCGTCGACGGCGGCGCCGTGGTCGTTGAATGCGGCCAGCATTTCAGCCAGTCGGCGGCCGACCTGGCGACCGACGTGACGCTGCGCTTCCTCGCGCACCTGGGGCTGGTCGAGCCGCCGCCAGGCGCCGCGGCGAAGGCGCCGGCGCGGCGCTTCCGGCTGCTCGAAGTGCACATGGTGAAGACCGAGAGCTTCAGCTTCGCGCGGCCGGTGCTGGGCTTCGAAGTCTTCCGCAAGGGCGAGCTGATCGCGACCGACGCGGGCCAGGAGATCCGCTCGCCCTGCGACGACTGCACGATCTTCATGCCCACGCGCGCGCCGCTGGTGGGACGCGAAGGCGTCTACCTGACGGTGCCGCTCTAGCCGGGCTGCCTGCCGCGGCGCAGCCGGTTCAGGGCACCGGCTGCGATTCCCGCCCGGGTTGCAGCGTTTCCGGTTCCGCTTCGGTTTCTTCCTCCAGCGCATCCCAGTCGCGCCCGAGCCGCCGGCGGCGCTCCTCGCGCTCGCGCGCCATCTGCTCCTCGAACTGCTGGCGGCCTGCCTTGTTGGCGGCGATCAGCTTGGCGCGGTCCTTGTAGTGCGGGTAGATCTCGTTGCTGAGTTCGATGTTTCGGCGGCGGAAGCGCATTGCCGATTCGCGCGCCTCGGAGGCCGGCCAGCCCAGCGCCTCGAGCGTGGCTCGCGCGCTGCGCAGCGAAGACTCGAACACCTCGCGCTCGACCTCCGTCACGCCGCGGTCGCGCAGCTGGAACAGGTGCGTCACGTTGCGTGCCCTGGCGATGATGCGGGCCTGCGGGAAGTTCTCCTTCACCAGGTCGACGATCTCCAGCGACTGCTCGATGTCGTCCACCGCCACCACGATCACCTTGGCCGTTCCCGCTCCCGCGGTGCGCAGCAGGTCGAGCCGCGTCGCGTCGCCGTAGAACACGCGAAAGCCGAACTGCCGCAGGCCTTCGACGGTGTCGGCGTCGTGGTCGAGCACCGTCACGCGCAGGCCCTGCGACATCAGCATGCGACCGACGATCTGGCCGTAGCGGCCGAAGCCGCAGATCAGCACCTTGGCGTCCTGCTGCTCCGAGATCTCTTCGAGCTTCGTGCCCGTGTTGCGGCTGTAGCGCGGCAGCACGAACCTGTCGAGCAGCACCAGCAGGAGCGGCGACAGCAGCATCGACAGCGCCACCGCGCCGATCAGCAGCGAGGTGACCTCGGGCGGCAGCACGTCGGGCCCCGCCGCCTGGAACACCACGAAGGCGAACTCGCCGCCCTGCGCGAGCAGCAGCGTGAACACCGGCCGCTCCTGGTAGGCGATGCCCATCGCCTTGGCGAGCGCGTAGATCACCGCCAGCTTGATGGCCACGAAGCCGACCACCAGCATCGCCATGATCCAGGGGCTCGCCATCAGCACGCCGAAGTTGATCGACATGCCCACCGCGATGAAGAACAGGCCCAGCAGCAGTCCCTTGAACGGCTCGATGTCGGTCTCGAGCTCGCGCCGGTATTCGCTCTCGGCCAGCAGCACGCCGGCGAGGAAGGCGCCCAGCGCCATCGACAGGCCCACCAGCTGCATCAGCGCCGCGATGGCCACCACCAGCAGCAAGGCGGCGGCGGTGAAGATCTCGGGCGTGTCGCTGCGCGCGATCCAGCGCAGGATGGGGCGCAGCAGCAGCCGGCCGCCGAGGATGATGCCGCCGATCACGCCGATGATCTTGGCCGCTTCCAGCGCGCGCTCGAGCCCGGTGATCGACTGCTCGGCCGCGGTGGCGCCGGCCAGCAGCGGCAGCAGCGCGAGGATCGGGATGGCCGCCACGTCCTGGAACAGCAGGATCGAGAAGCCGGCCTGCCCGCTGGGCGTCTTCAGCAGGTTGCGCTCGCCGAACACCTGCAGCGCGATCGCGGTGGACGACAGCGCAAGGCCCAGCGCGGCCACCAGCGACACGCGCCAGCTGGCGCCCACCGCGCAGCCGACCGCGAACAGCACGGCGGCGCAGCTCAGCACCTGCGCCGTGCCCCAGCCGAAGATGGGTCGGCGCAGGTTCCACAGGCGCTTGGGCTCGAGCTCCAGGCCCACGAGGAAGAGCATCAGCACCACGCCGAACTCGGCGAAGTGCAGCACGTCCTCGACCCTGGAGACCAGCCCCAGGCCCCAGGGCCCGATGGCGATGCCGGCCACGAGGTAGCCGATGATCGAGCCCAGGCCCAGGGCCTTCGACAGCGGCACCACCAGCACGGCGGCGCTCAGGTAGATCAGGCTGTTGGTCAGCCAGGCGGGTGCGTGTTCCATTCAGGCCGCCTTCCCGTTGCCGTCCACGGATGCGGTGGAGGCAGTGGTGCTGGCCAGCCCGTGGACCATCGCCGCGCGGAATGCGTCGGAGACCACCTTGCCGACCTCGTCGTTGTCGGCCGGCCGGTCGCTCTCGGGCACGGGGCAGGCGATGCAGGCGTCGATCTCCTCGATCTCGGGCCAGTCGGGGTAGCTGCCCAGCCGCTCGGCGAAGGTCTCGACATGCGCCTTCACCGCCGCCTCGCCGGCGCTGCGCGCGCCGTAGAAGATCATCGGCGGCAGGAAGCGCATGCCGCACAGCGCCGCGGTCTGCTCGTAGGGCGGCAGGAAGGCGTCGAAGAAGTAGCGGTGGTAGTTCTGAGGGTGGTAGCTCGCTTCGGGGCTGCCCGTGGTGGCGACCAGCCAGAGGTCCTTGCCCTGCAGGGCGGTGCCGCCTGGGCCGTAGGCCCAGCCGTAGGCGAGCACGTCGTCGACCCAGAGCTTCTGCAGCGCGGGCATCGAGTACCAGTGGATCGGATGCACCAGCACCACCAGGCTGGCCCTGGCGAGCCGCGCCTGCTCGGCCTCGACGTCGATGGCGAAGTCGGGGTAGGTGCCGTAGAGGTCGTTGACGTCGACCCCCGGCACGCCGCGCGCGGCGGCGAGCATGCGGCGGTTGACGCGCGAGTCGCGCCAGCGGGGGTGGGCGGCCAGCACGTAGATGCCGCCGGAGCCGCCTGCGGGGCTCTCGGCTGCGGTTCCCATGGATGTTGTTGTCGTCATCCCGCGAACATAGCTCAAGAGTGCGCCGGGGTGGGTTTCGCCGGGCATAAACGTCCTACGACTACCATTCGCGCTGTTGCCGTTCTGGAGGAGTGCTTTTATGCCGGTGGTTCTGGTCGCCAATCCCAAGGGTGGCGTGGGCAAATCGACGATCGCGACGAACGTCGCGGGCTACTTCGCAAGCCGGGGCCACGCCGTGATGCTGGGCGACGTGGACCGGCAGCAGTCCTCGCGCCTCTGGCTGGGCCTGCGGCCGCCGGTGGCCCGGCAGATATCCACCTGGGAAGCCACCGGCGAAGGCGCCGTGGTGCGCCCGCCGCGCGGCACCACGCACGCCGTGCTCGACACCCCCGCCGGCCTGCACGGCTGGCGCTTCAAGGAAGTGCTGGCGCTGGCCGACCGCGTGATCGTGCCGCTGCAGCCCAGCATCTTCGACATCTACGCGACCCGCGATTTCCTCGACCGGCTGCAGGAGAACCGCCGCGCCGAGAAGACGAAGATCGGCCTCGTCGGCATGCGCGTGAACGCCCGCACGCTGGCGGCCGACCGGCTGCACGAGTTCATCGAGGGGCTGGGCGTGCCGGTGATCGGCGAGCTGCGCGACACGCAGAACTACGTGCAGCTCGCCGCTCGGGGACTCACGCTGTTCGACATCGCGCCCGGCCGCGTGCAGCGCGACCTGGAGCAGTGGCAGCCGATCTGCGAATGGCTCGACGCCTGATCCGCGCGACGGCTCCCGGTTTACCCTGACTCCGGTTGTCGCGAGGCCGACAGCCTCGCGGCGACCCCAGACGCCAGAATGCCCCGCATGACCAAGAAGACATTCCAGACCCTTCAGGATCTCGCCGCCTGCGTCGGCCAGGAAGTCGCCGTGAGCGACTGGATCGCCATCACGCAGGAGCAGGTCAACCAGTTCGCCGAGGCGACGGGCGACCACCAGTGGATCCACGTCGACATCGAGCGGGCCAAGGCCGGCCCCTTCGGCGGGCCGATCGCGCACGGCTTCCTCACGCTGTCGCTGCTGCCGCGCTTCTACGAGACGGCGCTGGACGTGGTCGAGTCGCGCATGGGCGTGAACTACGGCCTGAACAAGGTGCGCTTCATGTCGCCGGTGCCGGTGGGCAAGCGCCTGCGCGCGCGCATGAAGCTGCTGACGGCAGACCCCATTGCCGATGACGGCTTCCAGATGACCTGGGAAACCACCATCGAGCTCGAAGGCGCCGCCAAGCCGGCCTGCGTGGCCGAGTCGGTGGTGCGCCGCTACCGCTGAAGCGGCCGCGGCGTCCTTGCTTCTTTTTCTTTCTTCTTACATCCGGCGGTCGGTCACTTCGCCGTAGGTGGCCGCGCCCTGGCGCGTGATGCTGAGGGCGCTGGCGCGCACTGCGTCGCGGTCGGTTTCGCCGCTCCTGGCCTGCGTCACGCCGGTGCCGCCATTGCTGATGCGAAGCGGCTGGCGCGCGTCGGCCTGCACTTGCGCGCGGGACAGCGTCGACTGGAAGGGGGCGGGCGGCAGCGGGTTCTGCTCTCCCTGGAAGGCCTGCGCGCTGCCGGCGAAGGCGAGCGTTGCGAGTGCGGCGAGAGCGATCGGCTTGGCGTTCATGGCGGGGCTCCTTGGTACAGGGTGGATGGGATGAATGCCGGGCCGCCTTGCGGCCGGCATGTCTTCCATACGACGCGATTCGCCGAATGGATGTGTCCTGTCCCTGCTGCCGGAAGGGGCAGCCGCCGCCTCAGGCGAAGCCGTTCTGCCGCCAGGCCTCGAACACCGTCACCGCCACCGCGTTCGAGAGATTCAGGCTGCGCTGGCCCTCGCGCATCGGCAGCCGCAGCCGCTGCGACTCTGGAAAGCCGTCGCGCAGCGCGGGTGGCAGCCCGCTGGTTTCCGATCCGAACACCAGCCAGTCGCCGGGCTGGAAGCGCACTTCGTGCACCGGGCGAGAACCGCGCGTGGTGAGTGCGAACATGCGGTCGGCGGCGGGCTGCTCGGCCGCGAGCAGGGCCGGCCAGTCGGCATGGCGCCTGACTTCGGCGTACTCGTGGTAGTCGAGGCCGGCGCGGCGCAGAAGGCGGTCGTCCATCGAGAAACCCAGCGGCTCCACGAGGTGCAGCTTGCAGCCGGTGTTGGCTGCGAGCCGGATCACGTTGCCGGTGTTCGGCGGTATTTCGGGGTGGACCAGGACGATATTGAACATCCGGCGATTGTCGGCGGGCCGGGGCGCCGGCATCTCAGCGCGGCGGATCGGTGCGGGCCAGCACGATCCCGGTGATGTGTGCCGCGCCGGCCTCGCGCAGCACACCCGCTGCAGCGAACAGCGAGGCGCCGCTGGTCATGACGTCGTCCACCAGCACGATGCGGCGGCCGCGCAGTTCGTGGGCGCGCAGCGGCTCCACCGCGAAGGCGCCGCGCAGGTTGCGCAGCCGGTCGGCGCGCGACAGGCCGCTCTGGGCGGTCGTTTCTCGAGTGCGAAGGAGCAGGCCGGCGTCTGCCTTCGAGGGCGCCAGGCGGCGTACCAGTTCGTGCGACTGGTTGAAGCCCCGCTCGCGCAGCCGGCCGGGCGCCAGCGGCATCGGCAGCACGATGTCGCTGGCCTCCAGTGCAGGCTCCACCCAGGGCGCACTGCGCAGCAGCGTGGCGAAGGGCCCGGCCCAGCCGGCCTCGCCGCGGAACTTGAATGCCGCGATGGCGTCCGGCCAGGGCCATGCATAGGTGCAGGCGGCCAGGCAGGCATCCAGCGGCGGCGGGCTCTTCACGCATTCGCCGCAGCGGCCGACACCCTCGGGCAGGCGCAGCGCGCAGCCGCTGCAGCGCGAAACGGGCGGGGCGAAGCGGGCCACGCAGGCGTCGCAAACCGGGCGCGACGGCCAGGCGCGGCAGACCGCGCACTGGCTGGGCAGCCGCGCGAGCAGCGAGGTGAAGAGGCCGGTCGGGCCGGAAGACGGGAAAGGCCACATGGCCCGGTGGCTGAGCATCGCCTCAATATACTCACGGCCCCATGGCCACCGACCCCGCAAGACGACCGCCGACCATCGATGCCACGGCGGCCGCCCGCTGGCGCCGGCTCGCGCCCGCCGACGGCGCCTCTCCCTGGCTGCACGAGGAAATCGGCCGCCGCATGGAAGACCGGCTGCAATGGATCAAGGCGCAGCCCCGCAGCTGGGCCGACTGGGCCCCGCTGCGCGGCGGCCTCGAGGCCCACGAACTCGTCGCCCGCCGCTACAAGGATGCGGCTTCCTACGTGATCGAACCCGAGGGCGCGCTGGCCCCGGCCACCGGCCAGGCGCTGGCCGCGCCGTGGTGGAGCGCGCGGCGCTGGCAGGCCGGCAAGCCGCGCTTCGAGGCACCGCCCGAAGACGGCGTCGACCTGCTCTGGGCCAACATGTCGCTGCACATGGCGGCCGACCCCGAGGCGCTGATCGCGCACTGGCACAAGCTGGTGGCGACCGACGGCTTCCTCATGTTCTCGTGCCTCGGCCCGGACACCGTGCGCGAGCTGCGTGCGCTGCATGCCCGCATGGGCTGGCCGGCCGCAGGCCACGAGTACACCGACATGCACGACTGGGGCGACATGCTGGTGCATGCCGGTTTCGCCGAGCCGGTGATGGACATGGAGCGCATCGTGCTGACCTGGGCCACGCCCGAGGCGTCGCTGGCCGAGCTGCGCACGCTGGGCCGCAACCTGCATCCGGCGCGCTTTCCTGCGCTGCGCGGCAGGGGCTGGCTGCAATCGCTGAAGAAGGCGCTGCCCGAACTCGCACCGGCGGAGGGCGGCGACGGACGCATCGCGCTGACCTTCGAGGTTGTCTACGGCCACGCCTTCAAGCCGGTGCCGCGCGTGTCGCTCTCGGCCGAGAGCGCGGTGTCGCTGCGCGAGATGCGATCGATGCTTCAGCGAGGCCGTCCGGGCGCCTGAACGATCGCGGTCGGCGCACCCGAAAAACGTGCCTCGAAAACGCCTGTCTCAGAGAGCGTTTCTTGCCTACTAGTAGTGACCCGTAGGCGTCTCACAGGGCACCCGGGCGCAGGTATCTACCCGCTACAATCCGCCGTTGCGTGAAACTCGCGGGTATTGTCCCGCGATCGAAGGGTGTCGGATCCTGTTCGTACGAGAGGGTTTGGCGACCGTCGACGCACCGATTTGCTGAACTCGCCCGTGTCGAATTCCGTGTTTCGATTTGCCACCGTTTCAGGCCAGAGCATCCACTGGTTCCTGAAGCGCAACTGCTCGGTGACGCCGAGCCAGCTGGGCTGGCTCTACGCATCGCTGTGCGTGGTATCTCTCGGCATCGGCACTCTGTTCTGGCTGCACGGTGCGCCCATGGTGCTGCCTTTTGCCTGGCTCGAACTGGCTGCTGTCGGGTTTGCCTTCATGGTCTACGCAAGGCATGCGACGGATGGCGAGAAGATCGCATTGCAGGAGGGACGTCTCGTCGTCGAGCTTGAGAACGGCGGGCACTACGAGCGCACGGAATTTCTTCCGCACCAGGTGCGGATCGAACCCCAGGCCGGCGATCGCTCGCTGATCGAGGTCTCGGGGCAGGGTCGATCGGTCAGGGTGGGGCGCTATGTACGCCCGGAGTTGCGTGCGGCCTTGGCCCGCGAGATTCGAATGGCGTTGCGTGGCGCCTGAGGAGACTTGCGCAGTGCTGCACGGTTGGGTTTGTCGAAAAAATTGAAGAAACGTGAACACGATGAAGAGCATTTGGCGCAATAAGTACAGGCCGGCGAATCTGTTGCTGGCGGCCGGCGCGGCTTTCAGCAGCGCGGCGCACGCAGTCAACGATCTGCCCGGCGGCCCTTCGGTGCGCCAGTTGAATCTTCCGGTCGGCGTGACCAAGATCGCTCAGGAGCAGCATCTGCTCCACACGATCATGATGATCCTGTGCACGGTCATCTTCGTCGGCGTGTTCGCGGTGATGTTCTATTCCATCTGGAAGCACCGCAAGTCGGTGGGCCACAAGGCCGCCAACTTCCATGAATCGGTGGTGGTCGAGGTCATCTGGACCATCGTGCCCTTCCTCATCGTCATCGTCATGGCGCTGCCCGCCACCAAGGTGCTGGTGGCCCAGAAGGACACCACCAACGCCGACCTCACGATCAAGACCACGGGCTACCAGTGGAAGTGGGGCTACGACTACCTCAACGGCGAAGGCGAGGGCCTGGCCTTCATCTCCACGCTCGACAGCTCGCAGCGCGCCATGTCCGATGCGGGCGCCAAGGGCCAGATGCCCGACGACTACCTGCTCAAGGTCGACAACCCGCTGGTCGTGCCGGTGCAGAAGAAGATCCGCATCATCACCACCGCGAACGACGTGATCCACGCCTTCGCCGTGCCGCAGCTGGGCCTCAAGCAGGACGCCATTCCCGGCTTCGTGCGCGACACCTGGTTCCGCGCCGAGACCGTGGGCGACTACTACGGCCAGTGCCAGGAGCTGTGTGGCAAGGAACACGCCTACATGCCGATTCACGTGAAGGTGCTCTCGGCCGCCGACTACACGGCCTGGGTCGCCGCCAAGCGCAAGGAAGCCGCCGCCAAGCTCGACGACCCGACCAAGGTCTGGACCCTGCCCGACATGCTGGCGCGCGGCGAGAAGGTCTATGCCGCCAACTGCGCGGCCTGCCACCAGGCCAACGGCAAGGGCGCCGGTCCGATCAAGCCGCTCGATGGTTCGCCGAAGGTGACCGACGCCGACCACAAGGTTCAGCTGACGGTGCTGCTCAACGGCCAGAACAACGGCGCGATGCCTTCCTGGAAGCAACTGAGCGATACCGACCTCGCGGCCGTGGCCACCTACACCAAGAACAGCTGGTCGAACAAGACGGGCCAGCTGGTGCAGCCGGCCGAAGTGCTGGCCCTGCGCGCCAAGTGATGCGCGATCGCCCCGCGACGAAGAAATTGCAAGGAACCACGAAATGAGCGCAGTTCTCGACCCCCACGGTCACGCAGCAGGCCACGGCGACCACGCACACGACGATCACCACGATCACCATGCGCCCACCGGCTGGCGCCGCTGGGTGTTCGCCACCAACCACAAGGACATCGGCACGCTCTACCTGCTGTTCAGCTTCACGATGCTGATGGTGGGCGGCGTGCTTGCGCTCCTGATCCGTGCCGAGCTGTTCCAGCCCGGACTGCAGCTGGTGAACCCCGAGCTCTTCAACCAGTTCACCACCATGCACGGCCTGATCATGGTGTTCGGCGCGATCATGCCGGCCTTCGTGGGCTTCGCGAACTGGATGATCCCGCTGCAGGTGGGCGCCTCCGACATGGCGTTCGCGCGCATGAACAACTTCAGCTTCTGGCTGCTGATCCCTGCGGCGCTGATGCTGGTGGGCTCGTTCTTCATGCCCGGCGGCGCGCCCGCCGCGGGCTGGACGCTGTACGCGCCGCTCACGCTGCAGATGGGCCCCTCGATGGACGCCGGCATCTTCGCGATGCACATCATGGGCGCATCGTCGATCATGGGCTCGATCAACATCATCGTGACCATCCTGAACATGCGCGCCCCCGGCATGACGCTGATGAAGATGCCGATGTTCTGCTGGACCTGGCTCATCACCGCCTACCTGCTGATCGCCGTGATGCCCGTGCTCGCGGGCGCCATCACGATGACGCTGACCGACCGCCACTTCGGCACCAGCTTCTTCAACCCCGCCGGCGGCGGCGACCCGGTGATGTACCAGCACATCTTCTGGTTCTTCGGCCACCCCGAGGTCTACATCATGATCCTGCCGGCGTTCGGCATCATCAGCCAGGTGGTGCCGGCCTTCGCCCGCAAGAAGCTCTTCGGCTACGCCTCGATGGTGTACGCCACCTCGTCGATCGCCATCCTGTCGTTCATCGTGTGGGCGCACCACATGTTCACGACCGGCATGCCGCTGACCGGCCAGCTGTTCTTCATGTACGCGACCATGCTGATCGCGGTGCCCACGGCCGTGAAGATCTTCAACTGGATCGCGACCATGTGGCAGGGCTCGATGACCTTCGAGACGCCGATGCTGTTCGCCGTCGGCTTCATCTTCGTGTTCACCATGGGCGGCTTCACCGGCCTGATCCTGGCCGTCGCCCCCATCGACACGCAGCTGCAGGACACCTACTACGTCGTGGCGCACTTCCACTACGTGCTGGTGGCCGGCTCGCTGTTCGCCATGTTCTCGGGCTTCTACTACTGGGCTCCGAAGTGGACCGGCGTGATGTACAACGAGACGCGCGGCAAGGTGCACTTCTGGTGGTCGCTGATCTCGTTCAACGTGACCTTCTTCCCGATGCACTTCCTGGGCCTGGCCGGCATGCCGCGTCGCTATGCCGACTACCCGATGCAGTTCGCCGACTTCAATGCCGTCGCCTCGGTGGGCGCTTTCTTCTTCGGCTTCGCGCAGGTCTACTTCTTCCTGTTCATCGTGCTGCCCACGATGCGCGGCAAGGGCGAGAAGGCCCCGCAGAAGCCCTGGGAAGCGGCCGAGGGCCTCGAATGGGAAGTGCCTTCGCCGGCGCCCTTCCACACCTTCGAGAACCCGCCCAAGCTCGACGCGACCGCCACCAGGGTGATCGGTTGAGCGGATTCCCCGCACTTCGCGACGCACGATGACACCCGAACAGAAAAGGAACAACCGCCGCATGGGGCTCACGCTGGCCTCCATCGCGGTGGTGTTCTTCATCGGTTTCATCGTCCGCATGGTCTGGTTCAGCGGCCGCTGAACCAGCGCGCCGATCACGCGAAGCCAGCTTCAAGCAAGCAACGAACGGGAGCACAGCGCATGAGCCTCGGTCCACGCATCCGCCGCGCCAACGTCCGCATGGTCGGCAAGCTGGCCGTCGTGGCCTGCGGCATGTTCGCATTCGGCTACGCGCTGGTGCCGATGTACCGCGCGATCTGCGAGATGACGGGCATCAACATCCTCGCGCTCTCCGAGCTCGAGGTGCCGGGCGGCGCGAGCGGCGGCAAGAACGTGCGCGTGCCCGACAACACGCAGGTCGACAAGAGCCGCACCATCACTGTCGAGTTCGATTCCAACGTGCGCGGCGGCCTGTGGGACTTCAAGCCCGCGGAGCGGACCATCCAGGTGCACCCGGGCGAGCTCAACACGGTGATGTACGAGTTCCAGAACGTGCAGAACCGCCGCATGGCCGCGCAGGCCATCCCGAGCTACGCGCCGCAGCAGGCCGCGCCGTACTTCAACAAGCTCGAGTGCTTCTGCTTCAACCAGTACACGCTCGATCCGGGCGAGAAGAAGCAGTGGCCGGTCGCGTTCGTGATCGACCCGAAGATTTCCAAGGACGTGAAGACCATCACGCTGTCGTACACCTTCTTCGAGGTGGGCGGCAAGACGCCCGCGGCCCCGGTGGCCGCAGTTTCCGGCACCGCGAATGAGCCGCGCTCGTGACCGATCCGTCGAACCGGCCGAGGGCTTCGCTGTGGGACACGGTGAAGGCTGTGGGCTGGTCGTTCTTCGGCGTGCGCAAGAACAGCGCCTACCAGGAAGACCTGCGCAAGCTGAACCCGCTGCACATCATCGCGGTGGCGTTCGTGGCGGTGGTGGTCTTCGTGGTCGTGCTCGTGCTGGTGGTGCGCCATGTGGTCGCATCGGCCGGTGCCTGACGCAGAAGAAGCCTTCCACGGCAAGCAGAATCCATTGAACCGAGAGAAGAAAGAGAGCCAGGAGCTGATATGAGTTCAACCACCCACGGCACCACGCCCTACTATTTCGTGCCGGGCCCCTCGGCCTATCCGGTCTCGGCCGCGATCGGTTTGTTCTTCGTGATCCTGGGCGCCGCACAATGGATCAACGGCCACGAGTGGGGCGCATGGTCCCTGCTGATCGGCATGGTGATCTGGCTCGGCACCCTCTTCGCGTGGTTCCGCGCCGCCATCGGCGAGAGCGAGAGCGGCCAGTACGGCCACAAGATCGACCTCTCGTTCCGCTGGAGCATGAGCTGGTTCATCTTCTCCGAAGTGATGTTCTTCGGCGCGTTCTTCACCGCGCTGTGGTGGGCCCGCACCCATGCGCTGCCCACGCTCGGCAGCCTCGACAATGCGCTGCTGTGGCCCGACTTCAAGGCCGTGTGGCCCAGCGTCACGCCCGGCGCCACCGCTTCGCCGGCGGGCATCGTCGAGCCCTTCCAGACCGTCGGCCCGTTCTGGCTGCCCACGATCAACACCGCGCTGCTGCTGAGCTCGGGCGTCACGCTCACGATCGCCCACCACGCGCTGCGCGCCGGCCATCGCGCGCAGACCATCCGCTTCATGTGGCTCACCGTGCTGCTGGGCGTGATCTTCCTGGGCGTGCAGGGCTACGAGTACCACCACCTGTACACCGAGCTGAACCTCAAGCTCAGCTCGGGCACCTACGGCTCCACCTTCTTCATGCTGACCGGCTTCCACGGCCTGCACGTGTTCATCGGCATGCTGATGCTGCTGTTCATCACGCTGCGCCTGCGCAAGGGCCACTTCACGCCCGAGCGCCACTTCGGCTTCGAGGGCGCGGCCTGGTACTGGCACTTCGTGGACGTCGTCTGGCTCGGCCTGTACCTGCTGGTCTACTGGCTTTGAGCCGGGAAGCCAGGCCCTGTCACCCTTGCTTCATCGTGCGGCAGCGTTTCGCGATGGCATTTCATTGGTGACGGACGCTGGCGGCATTCCAGAAAGAAGGCGCCGGAAGGCGCCTTTTTCTTGGTTCTCCTGGCACGAGCATCATCTACTTGCCGAGCGGGAGCCCGGTTGGCTGGATGTATCCGAACTTCCAGGCGAGCAGCATGCAGAGGAACAAAAACACCGAGAGGCCGATCCGAAAGGTGAGCGCGCGCGCCATGCCGCCGCTCTTGGCGCGCCCGTTGCGCCCGTCCTTCAGCATGAAGTACAGGGCAAACGCGAGGCTCGCGAAGATGCCCACGAACACCAGGGCGACGAAGTATTTCATGACCCGCATTATCGGCCGCACCCCCCGTCCCCTCCAGTGAATCCCGTACCCCTGTATCCCGAAGGACGCCCACGCCGGGCCCGCTTCCTGGTCATCACCATTGCCGCCGCGATGACCGTGTCGGCCACCATTTCGCTCGGCCGCTGGCAGCTTTCGCGCGCCGCTCAGAAGGAGGCGCTGCAAGCCAGCATCGACGCCGAGAAGCAGAAGCCGCCGCTGACGCAGGCCGAGTTCCTCGCGCTCGGCAAGGGCTCCGATGCGCTGCACCGTGCGGTGCGCCTTCGCGGCCTCTGGCTGACGCCTCAGACCGTGTACCTCGACAACCGCCAGATGCACGGCACGCCCGGCTTCTACGTGCTGACGCCCTTCGCCCTCGAGGGCACCGAGCAGACGGTGATGGTGCAGCGCGGCTGGATCCAGCGCAATTTCGTCGACCGCACGAAGCTGGAGCCGGTCGAGACGCCGGCGGGCATCGTGGAAGTGACCGGCCTCATCGAGCCGCCGCCGAGCCATCTGCTGGAACTGTGCTCCTCCGCTGCGGCGCCCACGGCCGCCGCTTCTGCTGCCGCTCCTTCGCCTGCCGCCGCCGCTTCGGCCCCCGAGGCCCAGGCCCCCGCTGCGGCACCGGTCGCCGAAGGGTATTCGCCCATCCGGCAGAATCTCGACCTGGAGGCCTTCCGTGCCGAGACCAAGCTGCCGCTGCGCACCGACGTGTCGCTGCAGCAGAGCGGCCCGGCTTCCGAGGGCCTGCAGCGCGACTGGCCGGCCCCGGCGCTGGGCCTCGAGAGGCACTACGGTTACGCATTCCAGTGGTTCGGCCTGTCGGCCCTCGTCGTCATCCTCTATGTCTGGTTCCAATTCATCACGCCCCTCCGCCGCGCAAGGCGCCGCGCACGCGATGGCCGCTTCTGACGAGCCGCTGGGCCTGACGGTGCATTCGATGCCGTCGCCCAACCAGGCGCTCGACGGTGCGGAGGGCCGGCGCACGGCTATGGGGCGCTGGAAGATGATCGCGGTGATGCTGATGTGCGCCTCGCCGGTCATCGCCTCCTACTTCACCTACTACGTCATCCGGCCCGAGGGGCGCAGCGTCTACGGCGAGTTGATCGACCCGCAGCGCGAGCTGCCGAAGCTCACCGCCACCGACCGCAGCGGCGCGCCGGTGGAACTGAGCACGCTCAAGGGACAGTGGCTGCTGGTGACGGTGGGCGATGCCGCATGCGACACGCTTTGCGAGCAGCAGCTCTACCTGGCGCGGCAGCTGCGCGAGAGCCTGGGGCGCGAGAAGGACCGCATGGACCGCGTCTGGCTGGTGAGCGATGCCGCTCCCGTGCCCGAGCGCCTGGACAACGGCCTGCACGGCGCGACCGTGCTGCGCGTGCCGGCCGACCAGCTGGCGAAGTGGCTCGCACCCGCGCAAGGCCACTCCCTGGCCGAACACCTGTACGTGGTCGACCCCATGGGTAACTGGATGATGCGCTTTCCCGCCCGCATGGACGTCGCCGGCGCCGGCCGTGCCAAGCGCGACCTCGACCGCCTGCTGCGCGCTTCGGCGTCGTGGGACGAGCCCGGCCGCTGACGAAAGAAACGACGGACGCCGCATGGACAGCACGAGCTCGCTCTACGACCTGACGCCCATCGCCTGGCTCATGGCGGTCGGCGTCCTGATCGCGCTCGGGCCGCTTGTTTGGGTGTGGCGCCGCAATGCCGGCAGCGGCCCCGCGCGGCGGCTGCATGCGCTGACGGTGCTCACGCTCTTTCTCTCCTTCGACCTCACGCTGTTCGGCGCCTTCACGCGGCTCACCGATTCGGGCCTGGGTTGTCCCGACTGGCCCGGCTGCTACGGCAACGCCAGCCCGCACGGCGCGCGCCACGAGATCGCGATGGCGCAGTCGGCGCAGCCGACCGGGCCGGTGACGCACAGCAAGGCTTGGGTCGAGATGGTCCATCGCTACCTGGCCACCGGGGTTGGTGTGCTGATCCTCACGCTCGCCGCGGCCACCTGGATCGTCCGCCGCCGGCAGCGCCTCGCGCCGCCTTCCTCGACGGACGGAAGCGGGCACCATGCCACGCTGAGCGCCTGGTGGCCGGCCTTCACGCTGGTCTGGGTGTGCCTGCAGGGAGCCTTCGGCGCTCTCACGGTGACGTGGAAGCTGTTCCCGGCCATCGTCACGCTGCACCTGCTGGGCGCGGTGGTGCTGCTGGCGCTGTTGTGCATCCAGGCCGTCCACTACAGGCAGGCCGCGGCCGACCGGCTGCCCACCCCCGTGTCGCCCGCGCTGCGCAACGCCCTCATCGCGACCACCGTGCTGCTCGTGCTGCAGATCGCGCTGGGCGGCTGGGTCAGCACCAACTATGCAGTGCTGGCCTGCACGCAGTTCCCGACCTGCCAGGACAGCTGGTGGCCGCCCATGAACTTCTCCCAGGGCTTCGAGATCTGGCGCCACCTGGGCGTGACCGGTGACGGCCAGCCGCTCGATTTTTCCGCGCTCACCGCCATCCACTACGCGCATCGACTGATGGCCTATGCGGTGTTCGTCGCGCTCGGCGTGCTGGCCTGGCGCATGCGCCGCATCGTCGCGCTGCGGCCGCAGGCGCGATGGCTCGCCGGCCTCGCGCTGCTGCAACTGGCCACCGGACTGGGCAACGTACTGCTGGGCTGGCCGCTGGCCGCGGCCGTGCTCCATACCGGCGGCGCGGCGGCGCTCGCCGTGGTGCTCACCTGGGCGCTGTGCGAGAGCCGGCGCGCCCCGGCAGCGCGGTCTGCGCATGCCGGCGAAAATACGGCAGGTCACAACAACAGTCAGCGTCAGAGGAAGGCCGCCGCGTGAGCACCCCGATTTCCGTTCAGCAAACCGCCAGCACCAACGTGCTGCGCCAGTACTACGCGCTGACCAAGCCGCGCGTGGTGCAGCTGATCGTGTTCTGCGCGCTGATCGGCATGGTGCTGGCCATTCCCGGGCTGCCCTCATGGGCGGAACTGAAGCGCGCGGCCGTGGCCTGCATCGGGATCTGGCTGGTGGCCGGCGCCGCCGCGGCGTTCAACTGCCTGGTCGAGAAAGGCATCGACGCGAAGATGAAGCGCACCGCCTGGCGCCCCACGGCGCGCGGCGAACTCAGCGACAGGCAGGCGCTGGTGTTCTCGGCGCTGCTGTGCGCGGCGGGTTCGGCGCTGCTGTGGTTCCTGGTCAATCCGCTGACCATGTGGCTGACCTTCGCCACCTTCGTGGGCTATGCGGTGATCTACACCGTGATCCTCAAGCCGCTCACGCCGCAGAACATCGTGATCGGCGGCGCCTCGGGCGCGATGCCGCCGGTGCTGGGCTGGGCCGCGATGACGGGCAGCCTCGATCCGGGGGCGTGGATCCTCTTTCTCATCATCTTCCTGTGGACGCCGCCGCACTTCTGGGCGCTGGCCCTCTACCGCGTGGAGGACTACCGCAAGGCAGGCCTTCCGATGCTGCCCGTGACGCACGGCAACGAGTTCACGCGGCTGCAGGTGCTGCTCTACACCTTCATCCTTTTCGCGGCCTGCCTGATGCCCTTCATCTACGGCATGAGCGGCTGGCTGTACCTGGCGGTGGCGGTCGCGGTGAGCATCGGCTTCACCGGATACGCGTTCGCGCTGTGGCGCAACTACTCCGACACGCTGGCGCGCAAGACCTTCCGTTTCTCGCTGATCCACCTGAGCGTGCTGTTCCTGGCGCTGCTCGTGGATCACTACATCCAGTGAGTGAGCATCAAGTTTCAATGAACAAGCGCAACGCTCTTCGGCTGATGGCTGCAGGCGCAGGCTGGGCAGGCATCAGCGCCGCGCTCGGCCTGGGCCTTGCGGCGTGCAGCGAAGAAACCAGACAGAGCTTCAATGCCGTCGACATCACTGGCGCCGACTACGCCAAGAACTTCTCGCTGAAGGACGCCGACGGCAAGGTCCGCACCCTGGCCGACTTCAAGGGCAAGCTGGTCGTGCTGTTCTTCGGCTACGCGCAGTGCCCGGACGTCTGCCCGACCACCATGACCGAGATGGCGCAGGTCAAGCAGCAGCTCGGCAAGGACGGCGACAAGCTGCAGGTGCTGTTCATCACCGTCGACCCGGCGCGCGACACGCCCGAGGTGCTCAAGGCCTACATGGGCGCGTTCGACCCGAGCTTCGTCGCGCTGATTCCCACGGCCGACGAGCTCGCAGCCGTCGCGAAGGACTACAAGGTCTACTACAAGAAGGTCGACGGCAAGACGCCGACCAGCTACTCGATGGACCACTCCGCCGCCAGCTACGTCTACGACACGCAGGGCCGGCTGCGGCTCTACGCGCGCTACGGCGCGGGCGTGGCGCCGATGGTGTCCGACCTGAAGACGCTGCTGGCTTCCTGAGAGGGGCCGCCGCCTGATGTCCGCCACCGATCCGCTCGGGCACCTGAAGGGGCGCAAGGGCGCCTTCTGCATCGCGCTCATCCCGCCCGAGGTGCTCGATGCCCTCAACGACGGGCTGATCGAAACCGTCAACCTCAACGAGTTCCTCGCGCTCGAACTGCCGCGGCTGGCGCGCAGCGTTGCGGGCCACATCGGCCTCGATGCGCAGAGCGAGCGGCTGGCCGACACGATCGCGATGCTGGGCGCCTTCAAGCCGATGCAGCGGCATGGGCACATCGCCCGCGCCCTCTACGACCTGGCCGCGCTGCACGACGAGCGTGATGCCGTCGCGCACCGGCTGGCCACCCATGCGAGCGACGTGGCGCGCTGCTGGGCGGCGCAGTGGGTCACGCTTTCGGGCCTGCCGCTGGCGGCGCAGCTGGAGTCGGTGCGCCGATTCGCGGCCGACCCGCATTTCGGCGTACGCGAGATCGCGTGGATGGCGGTGCGCGACGCGGTGAATGCATCGCTCGACGAAGCGCTGGTGCTGCTGCAGCCGTGGGTGCTCGATGCCGACCCCAACATCCGCCGCTTCGCCAGCGAACTCACGCGGCCGCGCGGCGTGTGGTGCGCGCAGATCGAGGCGCTCAAGGCCGAGCCCTGGCGCGCCCTGCCGCTGATCGAACCGCTGCGCGCCGACGCCAGCCGCTATGTGCAGAACTCGGTGGCGAACTGGCTCAACGACGCGAGCAAGAGCCAGCCCGAGTGGGTCGACAAGCTCTGCGCACGATGGCTGGCGGAGTCGGATGCCGCCGAGACCCGCTACATCGCGAAGCGGGCGCTGCGGACGCTCTCGAAATGAAAAAAGCCCGGCAGGGCCGGGCTTCGTTCGTGAAGGGCAGGAGGGAAGAAGGAAAGGCTTACGCGTATTCCGCGAGTGCCTTCTTCATCTTCTTCATGGCCGCCACCTCGATCTGGCGGATGCGCTCGGCGCTCACGCCGTACACGGCAGCCAGGTCGTGCAGCGTCATGCCGCCCGAACCGTCGTCGTTGACCTTGAGCCAGCGCTCTTCAACGATGCGGCGGCTGCGGTCGTCCAGCGCTTCGAGCGCTGTCGCGATGCCGTCGCTCGACAGGCGGTCGCGCTGCTGCGATTCGAGCAGGGCGGTGGGTTCCTGCGAGGCATCGGCCAGGTAGGCGATCGGGCCGAAGGCTTCGTCGCCGTCGTCGGTCGGGCCCGGATCGAGCATCACGTCGCCGCCGGAGAGGCGGGTTTCCATCTCGAGCACTTCCTCGGGCTTCACGTTCAGGCGGGTCGCCATCTGCGAGACCTCGTCGGGGCTCAGGGTGTCGCGGTGCGTGCCGGTGTCGGCAAGGGCCGAGTCGGCCTTGAAGCCCTGCTTCATCGAGCGCAGGTTGAAGAACAGCTTGCGCTGGGCCTTGGTCGTCGCGACCTTGACCATGCGCCAGTTCTTCAGGATGTACTCGTGGATCTCGGCCTTGATCCAGTGCATCGCGTAGCTCACGAGCCGCACGCCCTGGTCGGGGTCGAAGCGCTTCACGGCCTTCATGAGGCCGACGTTGCCCTCCTGGATCAGGTCGCCGTGCGGCAGCCCGTAGCCCAGGTACTGGCGGGAAATGGAGACCACGAGGCGCAGGTGCGAAAGAACCAGCGCGCCGGCGGCTTCGAGATCGTTGTGGTCGCGCAGCTTGCGTGCGTAGCCCTGCTCTTCCTCGAGCGTGAGCATCGGCAGGCGGTTGGCGGCCGAAATGTAGGCGTCCAGGTTGCCCAGCGGGGGAACCATCGACCAGGGGTTGGCGACGGCCAGCTGGTTTGCAGAGACTCCAGACAGGGTTGTCATCAGGGGAAACTCCTTTGTGTTGGCCATATTAGCACTCGGTTAGAGGGAGTGCTAATCCAAGGGTTCCCTTGAATTTCTATCGCCGGAATAGCCAAAGCCTACCAGCGGATGCCAAGTCTTAGGAACAGCTTGGACAACACGAAAAGGGGACCGACCCAGAGATATTGGATGTCTTCGAAGAACGATGGCTTCTTGCCTTCGATCTTGTGGCCCACGAACTGGAAGACCCAGGCCACTACAAAGATAGCGGCTGAAACCGGCAATACAAGTCCCCCGAGCGCATGCACCACCACCAGCGCCAGGGCGGTCAGGACGAGCATGGCCGCCAGGAAGGCCGGGGCCCTCAGCAGCACGTAGTAGACGAGGCTGGCGGCCACGAAGAGATAGGCCACCCAGGGGTGGATCGAAAACAGCAGCCCGACGATGCTCAGCATGATGGCCGGGATGGCCACGAAGTGAATCAGCTCATTGGTCGGATTGCGGTGGCTTTCCTCGTAGTGGGCGAGCAGGCGATCGACCTTGCGGTCGCTGGCTTCGAGGGGCGCGGCGGCTGTGTGCGTCATGGCGAGTCTCCGTGGGCGCCGTGCGATGCGGCGGGACTTTCCATGGTGCCCACAGAGAAGCCCGATGGCAAGCGCGCATGCCATGTGAAAATGCTATCAAATAGGTAGCATAAAGAACTACAGCCACGCCGGTTGCCATTACTTTTTGCACTGTCACCAGAAGGTTGCACGGCTAAGATCGGCAGGTGCCTCCCTTCGACTCTCCTCCCGCCTCCCGATCGCCGGCCGCGGAGTCCGGTACGGCCGCCCGCACGCCTCGGGCGATCCTGGTCGTGGACGACCACGACCTGCTGCGCCTGGGCGTCTGCGCCCTGGTACAGGCCCAGTCCGGTCCCTCCGACGCGCGCATCGAAGTCTTCGAGGCCAGCAACGTCGCCGACGCGCTGCGGCTCTACGAAGCCAACCAGTCTTCCATCGGGCTGGTGCTGCTCGACCTGGCGCTTCCCGACACCCATGGCCTCAGCGGCCTGGCCGAGTTCCGGATGCGCTTTCCCGAGGCGCGCATCGTGGTGCTCTCGGGTACCGGCAACAGCACCCTGGCCCAGGGCGTGCTCGCGCTGGGCGCGGCCGCCTTCCTGCCGAAATCGGCGGACCTGAAGGAGGTCGTGAGCTTTATCCGCGCCTGCGGCCTGCTCGATGGCGGCCCCGACACCACGCAACAGCAGCAACCGGCGGCAGGCTCGGCCATGCCCGGCAGGGCGCTCAGCGGCTACGCCGAGTTCGCCCACGCCAGCGCCTGGCAGGAACTCACGCCGCGGCAGATGCAGGTGCTGCAATGGGTGCTGGAAGGCAAGGCCAACAAGGAGATCGCCCAGCTCGCGAACCTGAGCGAAGGCACGGTGAAGAACCATGTCTCGACCATCCTGCTGCTCTTCGGCATGCGTTCTCGCGCCCAGCTGATCAGCACCCTGCATTGAGCGTGCAGCCCGCCGCGCCAACCGCCCCGACCGCCGACCACGCGCTCGGCCTGCGGGTGCTGCGCGAGCACGTCGCCTCGGTCTACAGCACCTACAGTGCCTCGACGCTCACGCACATGGCCTTCGTGGTCGTGTTCGGCAGCATCATCTATTCGCAGCTGAAGGACCCGAGCCTTCTGTTCTGGCTTGCAGGCCTGCTGATGGCCGACGTCTACGTCTTCTTCACGCCGCGCTGGACGCCGTCGCGGCCGGTGCGCGAGAGCGCCTACTGGGCGCGCAAGATCTCGCGCGTGGTCACGCTGGTGAGCATGGTCACGGCGGTGGTGCCGTGGCTGATCGTGCCGCACAACAACCTGCCGATGACCTCGCTTCTGATGGCGGTGATCGTCGGCAGCTGCGCGCGGGCGGCGCAGTCGCTGTGGCCGCTGAAGCCGGCGCTCTTCGGCTACACCATGCCGATGTCGCTGGGGATGATCACCGCGCTGGCCTGGCAGGGCGACGGGCTGCACCTGTTCCTGGCGGCGGCCGGGGCGGCCTACCTGCTGCTGACGCTCCATGCCGGCATCGGCCAGCACAGGCTGCTGACCGAGTCGCTGATGCTGCGTTTCGAGAACGAGGCGCTGGCCGCGCGGCTCGGCGAGCAGATTGCCGCCACCGAGCGCGCGAGCGAAGAGAAGACCCGCTTCCTCGGCACCGCCAGCCACGACCTGCGCCAGCCGCTGCACGCCATCGCGCTCTTCGGCGCCGCCCTCGAGAACGAGCTGCGCGACCGCCCCGAAGGCCGAAACGCCGAGCGCCTGATGCGCGCAGTGAACGCGCTGGGCGCCTCGCTCGACACCATGCTCGACGTCTCGCGCCTGGACGCCGGCGTGATCACGCCGGCGCCCCAGCCGGTGCAGCTCGATGCGCTGTTCCTGCCGCTCAACCACACCTTCGCGGCACGCGCCGAGCAGAAAGAGCTTCAGCTGCGCGTGCGCGCCAGCGGCCTGTGGGTGCACAGCGACCCGCAGCTGCTGCACCGCATGCTGTCGAACCTGATGGACAACGCGCTGAAGTACACGATGCGCGGCGGCGTGACCGTCACGGCGCGGGAGCGCGGCGAGTCGGTGTGGATCGAGGTGCGCGACACCGGCATCGGCATCGCGCCCGAGCAGTCGGGCCGGATCTTCGAGGAGTTCTACCAGATCAACAATCCGGGCCGCGACCGCTCGCGGGGGCTGGGCATCGGGCTGTCGATCGTGCAGCGGCTGTCGCGGCTGCTGGGCCATCCGGTCCAGATGCATTCGCGCCCGGGGCGGGGCACGCATTTCCGGGTGGTGGTGCCCGTCGCGAGCGCCCCCGAGCGGGCGCCGGCCGGGCTGCTGCCGGCGTCCCTGTCCGGAGCGAGTGCCGGTGAGCGCAGGGCGCCGACGCTGGCGCTGCCCGGCCGCGTGCTGCTGCTCGACGACGAACTGGAGATCCGCGAGGCCATGATGGGCCTGCTGCGCTCCCATTCCATCGACGCCCAGGCCGTGGCGAACGAGGCTGCCGCCGATGCCGCCCTGCGCCATGCTGCACGCGAAGGGCGGCCCTTCGACCTGCTGATGTGCGACTACCGCCTGGCCGACGGCGTCGACGGCCTCGATGCCGGCCTGCGCCTGAGCCAGTCCGACGGCGCGGCGATGCCGCTGCTGCTCATCACCGGCGAGACCTCGCCCGACCGGCTGCAGCGCGTGCGCGAGTCGCAGGTGCCGGTGCTCTTCAAGCCGGTGGTGGCCGACCAGCTGCTGCAGGTGATGGCCGAGCTCAAGGTTGCCGGACAGCTCGGGCCGGCCTCGGCCGGTTAGCCTGCAATTGAATTCTTTTCTATTATTTTTGACGCCAGAAGCGGTGCGTAGGCGTTGTCTTCTGCGCTCCCCATGACTTTCGACACTGGTGGATGGGGGCGCGGTGACCTATCTTCACCGCATCGCGTTTCCGCGACAGGAGTAGGTAGGGGAGAGAGAGAAAAAGTGATCGGCCCCGGCGCAAGCCGGGGCCGTTTTTTTCTTGTCGGCCTGCCCGGCCGGTTTATCCCAGCAGTGCCTGCGCGAATTCGCGGGCGTTGAAGGTTTCGAGGTCTTCCAGCTTCTCGCCCACACCGATGAAATAGACCGGAATCGGCTTCTCCCGCGCGATGGCGCACAGCACGCCGCCCTTGGCCGTGCCATCGAGCTTGGTCACGATCAGCCCGGTGAGGCCCAGCGTCTCGTCGAAGGCCTTGACCTGCGCCAGCGCGTTCTGGCCGGTGTTGCCGTCGATCACCAGCAGCACCTCGTGCGGCGCCGTGCCGTCGGCCTTGGTGACGACGCGCTTGATCTTCTTGAGCTCGTCCATCAGGTGCAGCTGCGTCGGCAGGCGGCCGGCCGTGTCGACCAGCACCACGTCCTTGCCGCGGGCCTTGCCGGCGTTCACCGCGTCGAAGCTCACGGCCGACGGGTCGCCGCCTTCCTGGCTCACGATCTCGACGGTGTTGCGGTCGGCCCAGACCAGCAGTTGCTCGCGCGCCGCCGCCCGGAAGGTGTCGGCCGCCGCCAGCAGCACCGAGGCGCCTTCGTCGGCCAGGTGCTTGGTGAGCTTGCCGATGGAGGTGGTCTTGCCCGCGCCGTTGACGCCGGCCACCATGATCACGGTGGGAGTGAACTGGCCGATGACCAGCGGTTTCTCGAGCGGCTTCAGCAGGTCGGCCACGGTCTCGGCCAGCAATGCCTTGACCTGCGAGGCGTCGGTGGCCATCTGGCGCTTGACGCGGCTGCGCAGGTCGTCGAGCAGGAACTCGGTCGCCTTCACGCCGGTGTCGGCCATCAGCAGGGCGGATTCGAGTTCCTCGTACAGATCCTCATCGATCTTCGCGTTGACGAACACGGCCTGGATGCCGGTGCCGGTCTTGCGCAGGCCGGTCTTGAGCTTGTCGAACCAGCCCTTGCGCTCGGTGGCGATGGCGGCGGGTTCGGCAACCGGCGCGGCGGCGACTGGAGCCGGCGCGGGTACGGGTACGGGGGCGGGTGCCGCGGGCGCAGGGGGCGGGGAGGGCGGCACGACCGGGGCTGCGGCTGGTGACAGTGCCACCGTGGGGGCAGGGCCTGGCGCGGGCGCCGGTGCGGCGACGGGCGCTGGCGCCGGCTTTTCTTCCGCCGCCGGCTTCGAGCCGAACCAGCTCGAAGGCGAGAACACCGAGCGCGATGGCGCGGGTTCAGGTGCAGGCGCAGCCGGGGCCGGCGGGGTGGCTGCCGGCGCTTCGGTCGCCTCGGGAGGCGGTTTTTTCTTGAAGAAACTGAACATCGGGAGCTTTTTACAATCCGAGCCATTCTATGAAACACCTCCCGCCACGCCGTGCTGCGTCTGGTGCGGTGCTGGCGATGGCGCTCCTGGCGCCGTGGGCCGTGCCTGCCCAGGCCCAATCCGCCCCGCCTTCCGCCGCCGCAGCAGCAGCGGCTCCCGGCCCCCAGCAATTCACGCTCGCCAACGGCATGACGCTGATCGTCCAGCCCGACCGGCGCTCGCCCACGGCGGTGCAGATGGTCTGGGTCCGCGTCGGCTCCATCGACGAGGTCGACGGCACCTCCGGCGTGGCCCATGCGCTCGAACACATGATGTTCAAGGGCACCAAGGACATCAAGCCCGGCGAGTTCTCCCGCCGCGTCGCCGCCCTCGGCGGCCAGGAGAACGCGTTCACCACCCGCGACTACACCGGCTACTACCAGCAGATCCCGGTCGGCAGCCTCGAGCAGGTGATGAAGCTCGAATCGGACCGCTTCGCCAACAACCAGTGGCCCGACGACGAGTTCAAGCGCGAGATCGAGGTGGTCAAGGAAGAGCGCCGCCTGCGCACCGAAGACCAGCCGCGCGCCCTGCTCGGCGAGCAGCAGAACGCCGCTGTCTTCACTGCCTCTCCCTATCACCGCCCCGTGGTCGGCTGGATGAGCGACCTCGACGCCATGACGCCCGATGACGCGCGCGCGTTCTTCAGGCAGTGGTACGTGCCCGCCAACGCCGTCGTCGTGGTGGCCGGCGACGTCGATGTGGCGCAGGTGCGCGCCATGGCCGAGAAGTACTACGGCCGGATCCCCGCGCGCGCCGTGCCCGCGCGCAAGCCGCGCATCGAGCCGGCGCAGCGCGGCATCCGCCGCATCGAGCTGAAGGCGCCGGCCGAGCAGGCCTACGTGTCGCTCGCCTTCCGCGTGCCGCAGCTCGCCAGCATCGACGACGTGAACAGCGACGCCTGGGCGCTGGTGGTGCTCTCGGCAGTGCTCGACGGCTATTCCGGCGCCCGGCTCGACCGCGCGCTGACCCAGGGGCCCGACCGCGTCGCCGATTCGGCCGGTGCGTACTCGGGCTTCATCGGACGCGGCCCGCAGCTCTTCGTGCTCGACGGCGTTCCGGCCGCCGGCAAGAGTGCGGAGGTGGTCGAGGCCGCGCTGCGCGCCCAGGTCGCGCGCATCGCCAAGGAAGGCGTGGGCGAGGCCGAACTGGCCCGCGTCAAGACCCAGTGGGTGGCGAGCGAGACCTACAAGCGCGACTCCGTGATGGCGCAGGCGCGCGAACTCGGCAGCAACTGGATCCAGGGCCTTCCGCTGGACGCCAGCGAGCGCATCGTCGCGCGGCTGCAATCCGTCACGGCCGCCCAGGTGCAGGCCGTGGCCGCCAAGTACTTCGGCGACGACCAGCTCACCGTCGCCACGCTGCGTCCCCTGCCGCCCGAGTCCAAGCCGCGCGGCCGCGGTTTCGCCGCCCCCGCGGGCGAGATGCGCTGAAAGGTCACCATTCCCATGCAGAACACTCTCATGAAGACCGCGCGCCGCGCCCTGCTCGCCGGCGTCGTCGCCGTGGCGGGCATCACGGGCGCGCAGGCCGCGCTGCCCATCCAGCACTGGACGCTGGCCAACGGCGCCAAGATCTACCTGGTGTCGACCAACGCGCTGCCGATCGTGGATGCGCAACTCGACTTCGACGCCGGCAGCCGCCGCGACCCTGCCGCGCAGGCCGGCCTGGCCAGCGTGACCGCGACCATGGTCGAGAAGGGCGTGCGCGCCGGCAGGAACGGCGAGCCCGCGCTCGACCAGAACGCCCTGGGCGAGGCCTGGGCTGATCTGGGCGCGAGCTTCGACGTGAGCGCGGGCACCGACCGCACCAGCTATTCGCTGCGCTCGCTGTCCGATCCGGCGCTGCTGAACAAGGCGGTGGCGCTCGCAGCACGCGAGATCGGCGAGCCCTCCTTCCCTGACGACGTGTGGCAGCGCGAGCGCGAGCGCATCAACGCCGCCATCAAGGAGGCCAACACCAAGCCCGCCACCGTGGCCGGCCGCGCTTTCGCGGCCGATGTCTACGGCGTGCATCCCTACGGCCAGGAAGTGAAGGAGGAGACGCTCGCGCGCATCGACACCGCCGCCATGCGCCAGCGCTACCAGCAGCTCATCGTGCCGTGCCGCGCGAAGCTCAGCATCGTCGGCGCGGTCACGCGCGCGGAGGCCGAGACCATCGCCACCACGCTGCTGTCGCGCCTGCCCGGCCCCGAAGCCTGCACGCCGCTGCCGGCCATCGCACCGGTGGCTGCCCTGACCGCGCCGAAGGACGAGCGCATCGCCTTCGATTCGGCGCAGGCCCACGTGCTCATCGGCCAGCCCGGCTATCCGCGCAAGGACCCGGACCACTTCGCGCTCACGCTGGGCAACTACGTGCTGGGCGGCGGCGGTTTCGTCTCGCGCCTGATGAACGAGGTGCGCGAGAAGCGCGGCCTCACCTACAGCATCTACAGCGGCTTCGCGCCGGGGCTCGAGGCGGGCGCGTTCCGCGTCGGCTTCCAGACCCGGCCCGACCAGGCCGAGGAGGCCGTCAAGGTGTCGCGCGAGGTGCTCGCGAAGTTCGTGGCCGAGGGCCCGACCGCTGCCGAGCTGAAGGCCGCCAAGGACAACCTGATCGGCGGCTTCCCGCTGCTCCTGGACAGCAACCGCAAGCTGATCGGCAACGTCGCCAACATCGCCTGGCACGACCTGCCGCTGGACTACCTCGACACCTGGACCGCGCGCATGAACGCGGTCACCGCCGCCGACGTGAAGGCCGCCTTCCAGCGCAAGCTGCAGCCCGAGCGGATGGTGACGGTGGTGGTGGGCGGCAAGGAAGCCAAGACCGCCAAGGCGCAGCCGCAGACGGCTTCGCAGTGATCTCCTTCCCCTCCTGCGGGGCACCGCGGAGCCGGCTTTGCCGGGCTGCCGCTGTCGCCGCGGCGAGGGGACGGCGCAGGCTGGGGCCGCGCTACTCCAGGGCGTGCGGACCGCTCGTAGCGGCCGCGCGCACCGTGGCGCCGAGACGCTGCAGCAGCTTCGGCGCAGCGCGCGCGTGCTGCCAGTAGAGTGGCACCGGCAGCATCGAATCGGGCACCAGCTCGATCAGTCTTCCCTCCTTCAGCGCCCCGGCCACCATGCTGACCGGGTGCATGCCCCAGCCCATCCCCGAGCAGGCCGCCTCGACGAAGGCAGTGGGCGAGGGAATCCAGTGCCTGGGCGTCTCGACGTTGCGGTGGCAGATGCGCCGCACCCAGCGCGCCTGCAATCTGTCCTTGCGGTCGAACACGAGGCTGGGCGCGCTCGCCAGCGTGCGCGCGCCCACGCCCTTGGCGAAATGCTCACGCACGAAGCCGGGGCTGGCGGCAGCGACGTAGCGCATGGTGCCCAGCGCCTCGCTGTTGCAGCCGGCCACCGGCTGCGCCAGCGCGGTGACTGCCGCGAGCACCGCGCCGCTGCGAAGCCGCTCGGCCGTGTGGTCCTGGTCGTCCACCGTGAGGTCGAGCAGCGCGCCCGGCTCCTGTGCAGTGAAGGCTGCCGCGGCGGCGACGAACCAGGTCGCTAGCGTGTCTGCATTGACTGCCACGCGGATCGTGACGCGCTCGCCACCGGCCTCGTCGCCGCCCATGCCCAGGACGGGCAGGGCATCGCGCAGCTCGTGCTCCAGCATGCCCACGCGCTCGACATGCCGGCACAACTGCCGCCCGGCCTCGGTCGCCACGCAGGGCTGGCCGCGCACCAGCAGCGCGCCGCCGGTGCGCTCCTCCAGCTGCCTGATGCGCTGCGACACCGCGGAAGGCGTGACGTGCAACGCGCGCGCGGCGCGTTCGAAGCTGCCTTCGCGCACCACGGCGGCGAGGGCGTTCAGGGCGGCGTAGTCGAGCATGGGGTGCGGCTCAAGAGATGAAGAAAAACTGAATCAAATTAAGAAAGTTTAGTTTGAGTTAATCCGGTGCGGGCGGCATCCTCGAAGCATGCAAGCCGTACAAGTCACCACCGCCTTCGCCAACGGGCTCTTCATGAGCCTGGTCCTCATCGTCGCCATCGGCGCGCAGAACGCCTACGTGCTGCGCCAGGGCCTGCGCCGAGAGCACGTGGGCGCGGTGGTGCTGTTCTGCGCGGCCGGCGACGCGGTGCTCATCAGTGCCGGCGTGGCCGGCATGGCGCAGGCGCTGAACGGGCGGCCGATGCTTGCCACGGTGCTCGCGGGACTGGGGGCAGCCTTCCTGTGCGCCTACGGACTCAGGGCGCTGTGGCGCTCGCGGCAGCCGGCAGCGCTTCAGGCCTCGACGCAGGGCGCGGCGTCGCTGTCGCGCGCGGCGGTGGTGGCGCAGGCGGCGGGCTTCACGCTGCTGAACCCGCACGTGTACCTCGACACGGTGCTGCTGGTGGGCA
This sequence comes from Variovorax sp. 22077, assembly GCF_052044195.1. Lineage (NCBI taxonomy): Bacteria > Pseudomonadati > Pseudomonadota > Betaproteobacteria > Burkholderiales > Comamonadaceae > Variovorax > Variovorax sp. 22077. The sequence goes on along the minus strand of NZ_JBQEQC010000003.1, from coordinate 17,463 downwards.
GCGCTGGCGCGCAGTATGCGGGCCTGCTCAAGGTCTGGTTCGTGGCGGGCGCTGCCATGGCGAGCGTGCTGTGGTTCACCTCGCTGGGCTTCGGCGCGCGGCTGCTCGCGCCAGTGTTTGCGAAGCCCCGCGCCTGGCAGATGCTCGACGCGCTCATCGGCGGCACCATGCTCGTGCTGTCGGCGATGCTGCTGCGGCGCGCGTGGGCGGGGGCTTGAGAGGCCGGCGGATTTGGCGGCGTTAAGCTCGCCGCATGCCCCAGCACCAGAAGAAAGCAGCCTCACCCTCCCGATCCGCACCTGCCGGCAACAAGCCCAAGCCGGCGGTGAAGCGCCCCTCCAAACCCAGCGAGGTGCGCATCATCGGCGGCGAATGGAAGCGCACCCGCCTGGCCGTGGCCGACAAGCCCGGCCTGCGTCCCACGCCCGACCGCGTGCGCGAGACCCTCTTCAACTGGCTCGCGAGCCTGGCCGGCGCCGGTGGCGGCGAGCTTCCCGGCTGGCGGTGCGTGGATGCCTTCGCGGGCACCGGTGCGCTGGGTTTCGAGGCCGCCTCGCGCGGCGCGGCCAACGTGCTGCTGTGCGAGCAGGACCCCGCGCTCGTCGCGCAGATGCAGGCGATCAAGACCAGGCTCGAAGCCGAGGCCGTTCGCGTCGAGCGCGGCAACGGCGTCACCGCGCTCGAGCGCGTGCCCGCGGGCAGCCTCGACGTCGTCTTCCTCGATCCGCCCTTCGACAATCTCGCGCTCTACGAGCCCGCGCTTCGTGCCGCCGCGCATGCGCTGCGCCCCGAGGGTTCCGTGTATCTCGAGGCCCCGCGCCGCTGGAGCGGCGAGGAGCTCGCGGCCCTGGGCCTCGCCGAGTTCCGCTACCTGAAGGCCGGCGCCGTGCATGCCCATCTGCTGCGGCCCGCCGCGCAGGGGACTGCATAATCCGCCGGACAAGCCGCACCGGCAGCATGAGGAAGAAGCAACCATGGCCAGCAACGTCATCGCGGTTTATCCCGGCACTTTCGATCCCATCACCCTCGGTCACGAGGACGTGGTGCGCCGTGCCACCCAGCTCTTTTCGAAGGTGATCGTCGCCGTCGCGGCGGGCCATCACAAGAAGGCGCTTTTCACTCTTTCCGAACGCATCGACATGGCCCGCGAGGCCGTGAAGCCCTACAGCGACCAGGTGTCCGTCGAGAGCTTCTCGGGCCTGCTGCGCGACTTCGTCGTCGCGCGCGGCGGCAAGGCCATGGTGCGCGGCCTGCGCGCCGTGACCGACTTCGACTACGAGTTCCAGCTCGCCGGCATGAACCGCTCGCTGATGCCCGACGTGGAAACCGTCTTCCTGACGCCGAGCGACAAGTACCAGTTCATCTCCAGCACCTTCGTGCGCGAGATCGCGATGCTCGGCGGCGAGGTCCACAAGTTCGTCTCTCCCAACGTGGAGCAGCAGCTGGCGGCGAAGGTCCGCAGCCTCGGGCGTGAGTAAGTTCTCCCCCAGGCTGCGCGCACTTCGTGTCGCTTCGCCAACCCCCTCGCCGGGGGCGACACCGGTGGCCCTGCAAAGCCGGTTCCACGGTGTCCCGCGAATGGTTCACGCCGAACTGCAAGCGGGTGTGAGGTGAGCGGCACGCCCTTGCCCCGCCTGCATCTGCTGGGCGACGCAGCACTGCTGTGCGACCTGCCCGCGCCCGCCACGCTTGCGCAGCAGCAGCGCATCTGGGCGCTGGCCGAGCATGCGCGGGAGTGGCCCGGCATCGGCGAGACGCTGCCGGGCATGAACAACCTGACGCTCACCTTCGATCCGACCGTGATCGATCTGGACACGCTCACTGCCTACGTGCTCGAGGCCTGGCCGAAGCTGTCCGCCGGCGTTGTCAGCGGCCGGCTGGTCGAGATCCCGGTGGCCTATGGCGGCGAGCACGGGCCCGACCTGGGCGACGTCGCGGCGCACACCGGCCTCACGCCGGCCGAGGTGGTGCGGCGCCATACCGGAGCCGAGTACGTCGTCTACCTGCTGGGCTTCCTGCCCGGCTTCAGTTTCATGGGCGGACTGCCGCCCGAACTCGCCACGCCGCGGCGTGCCGAGCCGCGTCTTGCGGTGCCGGCGCGATCGGTCGGCATCGGCGGCGAGCAGACCGGCATCTATCCGCTGGTGTCGCCGGGCGGCTGGCAGCTGATCGGCCGCACGCCGCTGGAGCTGTTCGATCCCGCGGCCGAGCCGCCGACGCTGCTGCGTCCCGGCGACCGCGTGCGCTTCGTGGCCGAGAGCGTGCAGACATGATCGCCATCCGCAAACCCGGCGTGCTCGCCTCGGTGCAGGACCTTGGCCGTCACGGCCATCGCCAGCTCGGCATCTGCCCGGGCGGCGCGCTCGATGTGCTCGCGCTCACGCTGGCCAACCGGCTGGTGGGCAATGCCGATCGCGCGGCAGGGCTGGAGCTCACCATGGGCGGCTGCGAACTGCAGTTCGAGGCCGACACGCGCATTGCCTTCACCGGGGACGACTTCGGCGCCACCCTCGACGGCGTGCCGCTGTGGCCCTGCTGGAGCGTGCCGGTCGCGGCCGGCCAGACGCTCAGGCTCGCGGGCGCCAATGCACCCGGCACGAGGAAGTCCGGCGTGCGAAGCTGGCTGGCGGTGGCGGGCGGCGTCGACGTGCCGCCGGTCCTCGGCTCGCGCAGCACCGATCTCAAGGCAGGCTTCGGCGGCCTCCAGGGCCGCGCACTGCGCAAGGGCGACCGGCTGCCGACCGGCGTTTCGGCGCTCGATGCCGCGCAGCGCGAACGCCGGCCTTTCGGCATCCGTGGCCCCGACTGGGGCGCGGCCGAGGACGATGGCGCCATTGCGCTGCGCGTGCTGCCCGGCCCCGAGTTCGAACTGTTCACGCTGGCCGCGCGCGAGCAGCTCTGGGGCGAGCGCTGGCGCATCACGCCGCAGAGCAACCGCATGGGCAGCCGGCTCGAAGGCGCCGAGCTCAAGCGCAAGCGCAGCGGCGACATGCTTTCCTCCGGCGTGATCCCCGGCACGATCCAGGTGCCGCCTTCGGGCCAGCCGATCATCCTGATGGGCGACGCGCAGACCACCGGCGGCTATCCGCGCATCGGCGTGGTCATCCGCGCCGACCTCTGGAAGCTCGCGCAGGCGCCGCTCAACGGCAGGCTGCGCCTCGTGCAGGTCGACCAGCCGCAGGCGCTGGCCGCATGGGCCGACCAGCAACGCTACCTCTCGCAGGTGGCGCAAGGGCTTGCGGCTGCGGGCTGGCCGGCGGCGTCATAGACTGGGCTGAAACCGAGAGAGAAAGAAAGGACCCCTCGCCATGCAGATCGACCTCAACGCGGACCTCGGCGAAGGCGCCGGCAACGACGAAGCGCTGCTCGCGCTGGTGAGCTCCGCCAACATTGCCTGCGGCTGGCACGCCGGCGATGCGAAGACCATGCAGCAATGCGTGCGCTGGGCGATGCGCAACGGCGTGGCCATCGGCGCGCACCCCAGCTTTCCCGACCGCGAGAACTTCGGCCGCAGCACCATGCACCTGCCGCCCGAGGAGATCGTCGCCAACGTGCTCTACCAGGTGGGCGCGCTCGCGGCCATCGTGAAGGCCGAGGGCGGCAGGCTCTCGCACGTGAAGGCCCACGGCCAGCTCTACAACCAGGCCGTGAAGGAGCCCGAACTCGCCGATGCGCTGTGCGAGGCCGTGCGCCGCTTCGACCCCTCGCTCAAGTTCTTCGGCCTCGCGGGCAGCAACATGATCGACGCGGCCCGCCGCGCCGGCCTCGAACCCGTGGAAGAGGTGTTCGCCGACCGCGGTTACATGCCCGATGGCAGCCTCGTGCCGCGCAGCCAGCCCGGCGCGCTGATCGAGAGCGAGGAACAGTCCCTCGCGCAGACCCTCTCGCTGGTGCGCGACCGCCGCGTGACCGCCATCGACGGCAGCGTGGTGCCGGTCAATGCGCAGACCGTCTGCCTGCACGGCGACGGCGCCCATGCGCTGGCCTTCGCGCGTCGCATCCGTGAGCGGCTGGAGCAGGAAGGCATAGCCGTAGGGGCCATGGCCTGACGGCCCAATACGTGAGTCGCATCGTGGCTGTCAGATCCGCCAGAGTCCTGCTCACCGGCTTCGAACCCTTCGAGCAGGAAGCGCGCAATCCCTCCTGGGACGCCGTGCGCGAGCTCGATGGCTGGAAGGTCGGCCGCGCGACCGTGCATGCGCGCCTGGTGCCCTGCGTCTTCGGCGATGCCATCGACGCCTTGCTGGCGGCCATGGACGAGCTCGAGCCGCAGCTGGTGCTTTGCATCGGCCAGGCGGGCGGTCGCGCGGAGTTCACGCCGGAGCGCATCGCCATCAACATTGACGACGCGCGCACGGCCGACAACAAGGGCCGGGAGCCGATCGACGTGCCGGTGGTGCCGGGCGGGCCCGCGGCGTACTTCTCGACGCTGCCGATCAAGGCGATGGTGCGCGAGCTGCGCGCGGCGGGGGTGCCGGCCTCGGTGTCCAACAGCGCGGGCACCTTCGTGTGCAACCACATCTTCTACGGGCTGATGCACCGCATCGCGACGCAGCCGGGGCCGGGGCTGCGGGGCGGCTTCATCCACATTCCCTACCTGCCGGAACAGGCGGCGCGCTTTCCAGGGGCGCCGAGCATGTCGCTGGAGACGATGGTCAAGGCGCTGCGCATCGCGGTGACCACTTCGCTGGCCGTGGAGCACGACGTGGCGGAGACCGGCGGCCAGCTGCACTGAGCGGCCGCGGGCGTCCGGGGATCGGTCAGGCGGGGAAGTTCTTCGCGAGCCAGCGGTTGAGCGCGGCGTTGACGATGTCGGGCTTCTCCATCGTCAGCATGTGGCCGCAGTCGGGTACCCACACCACCTCGGCCTGCGGCAGAAGCGCTGCCATCTCGGTGGTGCATTCGGGGGGGGCGAGCTTGTCCTCGTTGCCGCACATCAGCAGCACCGGCGTGCGCACCGATGCGAGGTGCAGGCGCGCGTCGGGCCGCCGCATCACTGCGCGGTTCTGGCTGATGAGCTGCTGCGCGCCCGCGCCCAGCACGATGTCGAGGTAGCGCTGCACCAGCGCCTCGTCGGCCGCCTGCGCTGGGTGGAAGGCGAAGTAGACGTTGGGCTCGATCACGTCGCGCAGCTCGCCGCGCTCGAAGTATTCGATGGCGCCTTCGCGCAGCGTGAACATCTCGGGTGTCTCGGGCCGCGCGCTGGTGCCGAGCAGCGCGAGGCCGGCGATGCGCTGTGGCGCCTGGCGGGCGGCTTCCATGGCGACCATGCCGCCCATCGAGGCGCCGCACAGCACCAGCTGGCCCTCGTTGTCGCGCAGCACGGCCGCGGCCATGCCTTCGATGGTGTCGTTGTGCCGCTGGACGTCGCTCACGCGGGCGCCGAAGGCGGAGGGAAGGGCGGGCAGCTGGGCTTCCCAGATGCGCTCGTCGCAGGCGAGGCCGGGCAGCAGGATCAGATTGGGCATGGGCAGGGATTCTGCGCGATTGCGGCCCGCGGCGCAGCGGCATAGGTCGCGGCATAGGCCTCATGGCCAGCAGTCATTTCGCGCATGCCTCGGCACACTCGCAGGCAATGCAGAGGAACCCCGCAATGAATCTTGTCGAACGCGTCCAAGCCATCCTGCTCAAGCCGAAGGCCACCTGGCCCGAGATCGACGCCGAGCCGGCCGATGCCGCATCGCTCTACAAGAACTACGTGATGATCCTCGCGCTGATCCCGGCGCTGGCCAGCTTCATCGGCCTGTCGCTGATCGGCGTCGGCGCCTTCGGCGTGAGCTTTCGCGTGCCGCTGGCCTCGGGGCTCGCGAACATGATCGTGGGCTACGTGCTGTCGCTGGTGATGGTGTTCGTGCTCGCGCTCATCATCGACGCGATGGCGCCCACCTTCGAGGGCAGCAGGAGCCAGATCGGCGCGCTCAAGCTGTCGGCCTATGCGAGCACCGCCGCGTTCGTCGGTGGCGTCTTCAGCCTGCTGCCTTCGCTGTCGGTGCTGGGTGCGCTGGCGGCGCTGTACGGCATCTACCTGCTCTACACCGGCCTGCCGGTGCTCATGAAATGCCCGCCCGACAAGGCCATCGCGTACACCGCCGTGGTGGTGGTCTGCGCCATCGTCGGCGGCGTGGTGATCGCCTGGGTGCTGGCGCTGCTCACGCCGTCGCCAATGCGACTGGGGGCGGCCCCTGCGGCCGACACCGTGGTGGCGGTGCTGCAACAGGCGGCGCGGGCGAATACCTGAGCGTCGTGCGCACGGTGGAAAATGGGCGGCAATGCCAATGCCAATGCCAACGCCCAAGCCCGACACCACCACCGACCTGATCCTGATCCGCCACGGCGAGACCGCCTGGAACCGCGAGCTTCGCTTCCAGGGGCATGCCGACGTTCCGCTCAACGACATGGGCCACGAGCAGGCCCGCCGCCTCGGCCTGCGACTGGCCAGCGAGACGGCGGTGCGGCACATCTTCAGCAGCGACCTCATGCGCGCGCAGCAGACCGCGGCGCCCGGCGCGCAGCAGCTGGCGCTGCCGGTGGTCACTTCGGCGGCCCTGCGCGAGCAGTTCTTCGGCGTGGTCGAGGGCATGCGCTCCGACGAGATCCAGAGCCTTCATCCCCGCGCCTGGGAAGAGTGGCTGGAGTTCCGCGAGGACCACGCCATGCCCGAGGGCGAGACGGCGCGCGAGTTCCACGCGCGCATCATCGCGGCGCTGGGCAGCATCGCCGCCGCGCACCGGGGGCAGCACCTGATCGTCGTCACCCACGGCGGCGTGCTCGACATGGTGTGGCGCACCGCCAGGGGCCTGAGCCTGAGCGGGCCGCGCCGAAGCGAGATTCCCAACGCGGGCTTCAACCGCATCCGCATCGCCGACCCCTCGCGGCCCGACGACATCGAGATCGTCGAGTGGGCCGACGCCCGCCACCTGGCCGACCTGCCGCCGCAGCCGACCTACGACCAGACGCGGCACCTGAAGAGCAAGGACTGAGGCGGCAGCCTCAGCCGCAGCTGCCGGCCTTCGGCGTGCGCAGCAGCGGCTGGCCGGCGCCCACGCCCGTGGGCTTGCCGCCGTCGACCGCGAGCTGGCCGTTCACCAGCACCGTGTTCACGCCTTCCGACAGCAGCGCCGGCTGCGTGTAGGTGGCCCTGGCCGCATAGCGGGCCGGATCGAACACCACCACGTCCGCGTAGTAGCCCGGACGCAGGTGGCCGCGCTGCTTCAGTCCCAGCGTGTCGGCCGTCAGCGACGAGCTGCTGCGGATGAACTGCGCCAGCGAGATCGTGTGCTCCTTGACCACATACTGGTCGTACTTGCGCGCGAAGGTGCCGTAGGCGCGCGGATGGCCCAGCGACGAATCCGACGAGGTCATGACCCAGGGCCGCTTCATGAAGGCGCGCACGTCGTCGTCGCTCTGGTTGAACGAGGCGATCATCAGGTCGCCGTCTCGCAGCACCGCGATGGCGGCGTCCACCGGATCGGCGTTCGATGCCTTGGCCACGTCGGCCAGCGTCTTGCCCACGTACTTCGTGCTTCCGGCCGAGAACAGGATGGCCTCGGGGCCGCCGCGCAGCCGCAGGTTCTCGCGCATGTCCTTGCGCAGGCGCTCCTGCTGCGAGGCGTCGTCGAAGCGCTGCAGCGTTGCCGCACGGCCGCCTTCGTTGGCCCAGGGCGGCAGCAGCGCGGCAGAGAAGCGGGTGCTCGACGCGGTCCACGGATAGTGGTCTGCCGTGATGTCCAGGCCTTGCGCGCGCTCCTTCTCGATGCGCCTGATGATGTCGCCGCTCTGGCCCTGCACGTCGACGCCCAGCGCCTTGATGTGCGCCACGTGCACCGGCAGCTTCGCCTCGTGGCCGATGCGGATCACCTCGTCGATGGAGCCCTTCAGGCCGATGTTGTACATGGACTCGTCGCGGATGTGGCTGTCGTAGAGGCCGCCGTGCCGCGCCGCCACCTTCGCGAGCTCGATGACCTCCTCGGTCTTCGAGAAGTTCTGCGGCGTGTAGAAGAGCCCGGTGGAGAGGCCCAGCGCGCCTTCGCACATGCCCTGGCTCACACGCTTCTTCATCGCCTCCAGCTGTTCGGGCGTCGGCGCGCGGTTGGCCTCGCCCAGCTCGCTCATGCGCACCGGGCCGAAGCCCACGTACATGGCCACGTTGGTGCCCACCGGCGCCGCGCGCAGCTTCTGCGCCTGCGCAGCGATGTCGAAGCCACCGAAGCCGTCGTTGCCGATCACCGCGGTGGTCACGCCCTGCGTGATGAAGGGGATGTTCAGCCGCTTCTTCGGGTCGCCGGAATGCAGGTCGGCGTCGGCATGCGTGTGCGCGTCGATGAAGCCCGGCGCCACCACCATGCCGGTGGCGTCGATGACGCGCTTCGCGGTGAACTGCGTCGGCGCAGCCTTGCCCGCGAACACGATGCGATCTCCCGCGATGCCCACGTCGCCCACCACCGGGGTGTCCGAATCGCCGGTGTAGACGGTGCCGCCGCGCAGCAGCAGGTCGAGGGCGACCGGGGCGCCGTCTGCGGCATGGAGGACGGGTGCGAAAGGCGCGAGGGCCGAGAGAACGGCCAGCGTGGCGAAGGACTTGTGCATGGAAGGCCCGGCCCGCGAAGGGCGTGTTGTCTGCATGGATGGAGCGGCCAGTCTAGGAGCCGTCCGCACGCTGTCGCCAATTCCTTTTGCACCATGTCCCATGACCTGAAGGCATGGGCCGCCGGCGCTTGCGCCATCTTGTTCAGGCGAGGCCGGTGGTGCCTCCGGCCAGCTGCCCGAGTCCGAGCCGGGCATACACGCCTGCCGTCTGCCGGCGCAGGCGCAGCGACTCGGGCTGTCCGTTGAGCTGCTGCTGCAGGATGCCCTGTGCCGCGGACAGCGAAGCCTGCGTGCCGCTGCGCACCAGCGCGTCGAGATACACCTGCTCGAACAGGTCGCGCTGCGCGTGGCTGCCGCCGATCTCGATCATGCGCGGCAGGGCCGTGCCCAGCCCTTCGATCGCCGCCGCGAGATCGCCGTGCGCATGCGCCACCAGTCCGTGCGCCGCCGGCACGCATACGCGCTGCCATGCCGCGCGCGTCGATGCCGGCGCGTTGGGCGCGAAGGCCACGATATTGCGCAGCAGGACCTCGGCCTCGGGACGGCCGGCGCGCGCCAGGCCGTAGAGGTACTGAAGGTCGAGGAAGGGCAGTACGTGGTCGGCCTGCCGCTGGCGCAGGTGGTCGGCGACGTCTTCCCAGCGGCGGCCCACGTCGATGCCCGCGAGCTCCAGCCGCGCGAGCAGCGAGACGGCGCCGATCTGGTCCTGCGAGTAGTCCTTCACCACGCCCCAGGCATGCTCGTCGTACACCGCGAGCGCCTCGGCATCGCGGCCCAGGTCGATGAGGAACAGCGCCATGTGCCACCAGTTGTGCGTGACCATGAACGAGTTGAGGCCGATCCAGGTGTCGCTCACGCTTTCCATGAACGCCAGCCCTTCGGAGAGCCGGCCCTCGGTGAGCATCACGTGCGCCAGCGCATGGTGCGCCCACGGCTCCTTGCGGCACATGGCGATGGCGCAGCGCGCGCTCGCCTCGGCCTCGCGCATCAGGTGGCACTGCTCGTAGCCGAAGGCCGCCATGCCGTGCACGTAGGGCACGTCGGCGGCATGGGGCAGCACCGCGAGCGCGAGCTTCAGCATGCCGGGGCAGTCGCCGGTGTTGAAGCAGTGGTACTGGCCGAGCTTGACCGACACCAGGTCGCGCGGATGCTCGCGGGCCTGCTCGGCGTGCAGCGCGATGGCGCGGGCGATGTCGCCCTCGGCCCAGGCTTCGATGGCTGCGATGTAGCGCTGCTCGCGCGGCGTTGCGCGCGCCGCGCCGGCGCGTGCCTTCGCAAGGAAAGGGCGCGCGTTGGCCGCGGCTTCCCGCGATTCGGCGAACAGGTGCAGCGTGGCGCAGTAGGCCTGCACGATGGGGCTCGCGTCGGCATCGGCTACCGCGAGCAGGTTGACCGCGCGGGCCTCGCTGGAGATGAAGCCCATGACGAAGTCGTCGACCAGCGGCAGGCTGGCGGCATCGTCGAGCGTGAGCGGGTTGCCGAGGCTGTCGGAGAGGGAATTTGCGGATGGCATGACGGCATGGTGCCATGCCCCGGAATGCTTCGGCGTCGCACTGTTTTCCACCGCGCCATTGCCGTGCCCGCAACGCAGGAAGTTGCGACTGCCAAGGCCAGGAACACCGCGGAACCGGCTTTGCCGGGCCGCTGGTGTTGCACCCGGCGAGGGGGCGGCAGAAGCGACACGAAGTGCGCGGAGCCTGGGGGTGAATCTATACGCCGGCCTGCTGGTGGCGGTACTCCTGTGTCCTGCCGCCGTAGCCGTAGGCCGCGCCGCGTGCGTCGATCACGTGGATGTACGACACCTCGTGCAGGTCGGGCCTGATCTTCGCCATGGCGGCGTGCACTTCGCGCAGGTAGCGTGCCTTCTCGGCCTTGGTGTTGGTCTCGTCGGTGATGCTGATGTCGAGGTGGAAGGCCGACTTGCCCAGCGAGGCCAGCGACTGCCCGCCGATGAACCATGCGTCGGCGGCGATGTACTGCACGGTGATGGCGATCACCGGCAGCTGCTTGCCGAGCACGCTCTGCGTGAGCTCGGCGACGGCATCGACGGTCTTGCGGGTGAGCTCGGCATCGGGTTGGCCGGAGAGGTGGACGACGATGTGGGGCATGGCGGACTCCTTGGATGAATGGGTTGTCGATGGGGTGATTGTGGGAACCGCCAAGCAATCGGAAAAGCGGGAAGATATGATGCGTTCCATCGGATAAACGGATGGATCAACGATGCAGGGATTCGACCTGGAGCAATTGCGCACCCTGGCCGCGGTCGTCGACGCGGGCAGCCTCACGGCGGCCGCGCCGCGCGTCTTCCTCTCGCAGTCGTCGGTGAGCGAGCAGATCCGCAAGCTGGAAGAGCGCGCGGGGCAGTCGCTGCTCACGCGCAGCAAGGCGGGCGTGGCGCCCACCGAGGCGGGCGTGCGGCTGCTGGGCTATGCGCGGCGCATCCTGGCGCTGAGCGACGAGGCTTTCCGCGACCTGCATGGCGAGACGCTGGAGGGCGAGCTGCGGCTGGCCGTCACCGACTACTTCCGGCCCGGCGACCTCACGCGGCTGCTGGGACGGCTCGGCGAGAGCTATCCCCGGGTGCGGCTGCACGTCACCATCCTCAAGAGCGACGCGTTGCGCTCGGCCTATGCGCACGGCGATTTCGACGTGGGCATCGCGATGAACATCGCCGGAGCCTCCGTGCCCGAGGCGCGGGGCGCGGTGCTCAGGCGCGAATCGCTGGTGTGGCTCGGTGCGGAGGGCATGCGGCTGGTGCGCGGGGAGCCGCTGCGGCTGCTGGCCCTGCCCGACACCTGCTCGCTGCACCAGTTCACCGTGTCGCTGCTGCGGCGCCGGCGCGTGCCCTATGCGCTGGCGCATGTCGCCTCGGGCGTCGCGGGGCTTCAGTCGGCACTGGCGGCGGGGCTGGGCGTGGCCTGCCTGAACGAGTCCGCCATCAGCGACGGCGTGACGCGGCTGGCGACCCCGCACGGCCTGCCGGCGCTGCCGCGCGTCGCGTTCCAGTTCCTGGCGGGGCGCAAGGGCGAGACCGCCTTCGTGACCCGGGCGAGGGAAATGCTGGCCACTCACCTGATGTGACAAACCGCGCCAGGGGTGGCGCGGGATTTGCGTCACCCCCGCCATGGATGCGCCACCTCCCACGACCTCCCCGCCGAACCTGCTGCGGCACACCCGCTTCGACGACGCGCAGGCCATCTTCTCGGGCACGCTCTTCGTCGCCATCGCGATGATGCTTTTCGGGCAGGCCGGCCTGCTCACCGGCGGCACGGCCGGCGTCGCGTTCCTGCTGCACTACGCCACAGGCGCGAGCTTCGGCAAGCTGTTCTTCCTGGTCAACCTGCCGTTCTACTGGTTCGCCTGGCGCCACATGGGCCGGGCGTTCACGCTCAAGACCTTCTCTGCCATCGCGCTGCTCTCGGTGATGACCGACCTGGCGCCGCGCTACCTGTCCATCTATTCGCTGCATCCGGCCTTCGCGGCCGTGCTCGGCGGCCTGATGCTGGGCACCGGCTGCCTGTTCCTCGCCCGCCACCGCGCCAGCCTGGGCGGCGCGACGGTGCTCACGCTCTATCTGCAGGAAAAGCGCGGCTGGCCGGCCGGCAAGGTGCAGATCGGCATCGACTGCACGGTGGTGCTGCTCGCCCTGTGCGTGATCCCGCCGCAGCGGGTGGGCTGGTCGGTGCTGGCCGCGGTGGTGATGGGGCTCTTTCTCTGGATCAACCACAAGCCCGGGCGCTATGCGGCGACCTGAGGTGCTCCGCTAGCGGCCGGGCGGCAGGGGCCAGGGCCGCTGCGGTTCGCGGATCTGCTCGAAGGCGCGTGCCACGCGCAGCACGCCGAGGTCGTCGAAGCGCTGGCCGGCGATCTGCAGCCCGATCGGCAGGCCCGAAGCCGAGTACCCGCAGTTCACCGAGGCGGCCGGCTGCTCCGACATGTTGAACGGCACGGTGAAGCCGATGTGCTCCAGCGGCCGCAGCGGGTCGTTGGTGGGCGAGGGCGCCTCGGCCGCGGCCGGCATGTTGGGCGACACGGGCGAGATCACGTAGTCGAAGCGCGCGCAGGCGCTCACGGCGGCCACGCGCGTCGCATGGAACTGGCTGAAGCCGCGGAACACGTGTTCGCCGCTGAACTCCGCCGCGCTCTCGGCCCATTCGCGGATGTAGGGCAGCACCTTCGCGCGCTGGTCGGCGCGCAGGCTCTTCATGTCCACCAGCGAGCGCATGCGCCAGAAGTGGTCCATGCCGTCGAGCATGGCCTGCGACATGAAGGGCTGCATCGGCTCGATGACGGCGCCCGCCTTCTCCAGCAGGCGCGCAGCCTGCTCGACCGCTGCCTGGATCTCTGGCTCCACCGCCAGCCCGCAGCCCGCGTCGAGCAGCAGGCCGAAGCGCAGGCCGCGCAGATGGTCGGGCGCGACGTCGAAGCTCGCCCAGGCGATGTCCTGCGGCGGCAGGCCCATGCTGTCGCGCGCATCGGGCTTCGACAGCGCCTGCATCAGCAGTGCCGCGTCGCCCACGGTGCGCGTCATCGGCCCTGCCGCGCGGCCCATGTAGGGCGGATCGATGGGAACGCGTCCCAGGCTGGGCTTGAGCGTGAAGACGCCGCACCAGCTCGCGGGCAGGCGCAGCGAGCCGCCGATGTCGGTGCCCAGGTGCAGCGGACCGTAACCGGCCGCTGCAGCCGCACCGGCACCCGCGCTCGAGCCGCCGGGCGTCAGGCGCAGGTCCCACGGATTGCGCGCCAGCGTGTGGAAGCTGGAGAGACCCGAAGACAGCATGCCGTAGTCCGGCATCGTGGTCTTGCTCAGGATCACCGCGCCGGCTTCCTTCAGGCGCGCCGCGGGCGGGGCATCCGCGCTCGCGGGCTTCAGGTCGACGGCGGCGGTGCCTGCCGGCATCGGGTCGCCGCGCGTCGCGATGTTTTCCTTGATGGTGGCCGGCACCCCGTCCAGCGGCCCGCGCGCATCGCCGCGCAGCCAGCGCGCCTCCGAGGCCCGCGCCTGTTCGAGCGCAGCCTCGGGCCTGAACAGCCAGGTGGCCTGCAGATGCGGCTCCCAGCGCTCCAGCTGCGCGATCACGTCCTGCGTGACCTCGACCGGCGAGAGCTTGCGGTCGCGGTAGGCGGCGGAAAGCTCCTGCGCGGAAAGACTGCTCAGCAAGGCGGCATCGGACATTGCTTCACTCACTCAAGCTCTGCATTCCGAGCGATTCACAGCGCACGAGATGCCCATGGCTCCTTCGTGGAACACCGTGGAACCGGCTTTGCCGGGCCACCGGTGTTGCCCCCGGCAGGGGGTTGGCGAAGCGACACGAAGTGCGCGAAGCCTGGGGGCGAGCCTCATCAACTCCACGACAGTGCGGAGAGGTCGTTCACGAAGATGGGGTTCTCTTTCCAGATGCCCTTCACGTTCTTCTTCGCGACGGTCGGGAACTGCGGCTGGTACAGGAACCCGTTGGCCGCATCGGTGGCCAGCATCTTCTGTGCGTCGCCCAGCAGCTTGTTGCGCTCGGTGGCGTTGGCGGTGGTCTTGATCTTGTCGAACAGCGTGTCGAAGGCCTTCGACTGGTAGCCCCAGTAGTAGTCGGGCTTGGCGTAGTTGCCGAGGTCGAAGGGCTCCACGTGCGACACGATCGACAGGTCGTAGTCCTTGTTGCCGTAGGTGCCGCTGAGCCACTGGGCCCACTCGACGTTCTGCACCTTCACCACGATGCCGATCTTGGCCAGTTGCGCCACGATCACCTCGCCGCCCTGGCGTGCGTACGGCGGCGGAGGCAGCGTCATCTTCAGTTCGAGCGGCGTCTTCACGCCGGCCTCGGCCAGCAGCTTCTTGGCCTTCTCGATGTCGAAGGGGTTGATGCCGGTGGTGTCGACATAGCCCGCCGCGCCCGGCACGTAGTGGCTGCCGATGGGCACGCCGAAGCCGTCGGCTGCGCCTTCGATGAAGGCCTTGCGGTCGATGGCCGCGAGGATGGCGCGGCGCACGCGAACGTCGTCCAGCGGCTTCCTCTTGTTGTTGATCGACAGGATGGTCTTGGCGCGCGAACCGGCCAGGATCACCTGGAACTGCGGGTTCATCTTGAACTGCTGCACCACGCGCGTGCCGATGCGCGGGAACACGTCGATGTCGCCCGAGAGCATGGCCGCGGCCTGCGCGGCCGTGTCGGAGATGAAGCGGAAGGTGACCTTGTTGATCTTCGCGGTGGCCGGGCTGCGGAAGCCTTCCCACTTGCTCAGCGTGATCGACGAGCCCTTGGCCCAGTTGTCGAGCTTGTAGGGGCCGGTGCCGACCGGCTTGGTGGCGTTGCCGTCGGCGCTCTTGGGCTCGACGATGACGGCTGTGGCCTGGCCCAGCACGAAGGGCAGGTCGGGGTCGATCTCCTTGTTGATGATGACCACCGTGTAGTCGTCGACCACCTGCGTGCTGAGGTTGGCGAAGGTGCGCTTGTCCTTGTTGGTGCTCTTCTCGCTGCCGGCGCGGTCGAACGAGAACTTGACCGCGGCCGCGTTGAAGGGCTCGCCGTTCTGGTACTTCACGCCGCGCTTCAGCTTGAAGGTGTAGGTCTTGAGGTCGGGGGAGATCTCCCAGCTCTCGGCCAACAGCGGCGTGACGCTGCCGTCGGAATTGATCTTGGTGAGCGTCTCGAGGATGTTGTACTGCACCACCTCGGCGATGGCGGCCGCGGCGCCGGTGGTCGGGTCCAGCCCCGGCGGTTCGAGCGCCATGCCGATCACGATGGCGTCCTTCCTGCCCTGCGCCATGGCGGCGAGCGGGCTGGCCAGCGCAACGGCGGCGCCGGCGGAGGCAAGGAGGGTGCGACGGTTCAGCATACGTGTGATCTCCGGAAAAACATGCCAGGTTCGAATGGCGGACGACTGCTGCGGCGCGCGCCGTGCCCCGAAGGGATGCGCGGCACCGCGAAAGACACGACACGCAGCACGAAAGATGCCACCTGCGCGATCGGCCATTTTCATGCAGAGGGCGCGCCGCCGCGCGGCCCGCGGGCCGGTTTTTACTCGGGAGCTTCCCGTAGTGCCCTGCAGCGGCTGCGGCAGAGGCGCGCCGGGCTCAGGCCCAGGACAGGGACGCGATGTCGTTCACGAAGATCGGCGTGTCCTTCCACAGCCCGCGCAGGTTGCGTCCGGCCACGGTGATGAACTGCGGCTGGTACAGGAACACGTTGGCCGCGTCTTCCGCCAGCAGCCGCTGGGCGTCGCCCAGGTAGCGCAGGCGGTCGGCCGGGCGCGCCGCGTTGCGCGCCTTCTCGAAGACCTCGTTGAACTTCGCCGACTGGTAGCCCCAGTAGTAGTCGGGCTTGGTGTAGTTGACGAGGTCGAAGGGCTCGACGTGCAGGATCAGCGAGAGGTCGTAGTTCTTGTTGCCGTAGGTGCCGCTGATCCACTGCGCCCATTCGACGTTCTGGATCTTCGCGACGATGCCGACCTTGGCGAGCTGCGCGGCGATGAGCTCGCCGCCCTGGCGCGCGTAGGGTGGGGGCGGCAGCACCAATTCGAGCTCGAGCGGCGTCTTCACGCCGGCCTCGGCCAGCAGCCTCTTCGCCTTCTCCACGTCGTAGGCGTTGATGCCCGTGGTGTCGACGTAGCCGGGCGCGCCCGGCACGTAGTGGCTGCCGATGGGAATGCCCCGGCCGTCGGCGGCGGCTTCGATCACTGCCTTGCGGTCGATGGCCGCGGAGATCGCTCGGCGCACGCGCACGTCGTCCAGCGGCTTGCGCCTGTTGTTGATGGCGAGGATGGTCTTGCCGCGCGAGGCGTTGAACACCACCTGGAAGCGCTTGTCGTTCTGGAACTGCGGCAGGCTGCGCGACACCGATGCGTGCGGGAACAGGTCGACGTCGCCCGAGAGCAGCGCGGTGGTCTGCGCCGCCGGTTCGGAGATGAAGCGGAAGCTGGCCTTGCGGATCTGCACGGAGTCGGCGTTGCGCCAGCCGTCCCACTTGGCGAGCACGATGCTCGAGCCCTTGGCCCAGTTGTCGAGCCGGTAGGGGCCGGTGCCGACGGGCCTGGTGGCGTTGGTCTCCACTGTCTTGGGCTCGACGATGATGGCCGAGGCCTGCCCGAGCAGGAACAGCAGGTCGGGCTCGATCTCCTTGGTGATCAGCACCACCGTGTGCTCGTCGACCACCTGCGTGGCGATGTTGGTGAAGGTTCGCTTGTCCTTGTTGGTGCTGTTGGCGGCCGCCGCGCGGTCGAACGAGAACTTCACGCTCTGCGCGTTGAAGGGCTCGCCGTTCTGAAACTTCACGCCGCGCCGCAGCTTGAAGGTGAGCGTCTTCAGGTCGGGCGAGACTTCCCAGCTTTCGGCCAAGAGCGGCGTGACGCTGCCGTCGGAGTTGATCTTGGTGAGGGTCTCGAAGATGGTGTAGAGCACCACCTCTGCGATCTCCGCGCCGGCCTTGGCCGTGGGGTCCAGCCCAGTGGGTTCCAGCGTGAGGCCGATGACCAGCGCATCCTTTCTCTTCTGCGCCAGCGCGAGCGTCGGCAGGGCCAGCGGTGTCAGGGCTGCGGCGCCGGTGGCGAGCAGGGTGCGTCGTTTGAGCATGAAGCGGAGTCCTCGAAACAGGGGGCAGGCATCATCCGCGACGGCGCGCAGGTGCGCAACCAGATGCTTATGACCCACTCATCCTAAGCAGGATGAGCGACGCTTCGATGTCAGCTCAGCCCGGCAGCAGCGTGCCGCCTGCGGGCGTGCGCGGCACCGCGTCGAGCAGCGTGCGCGTGTACTCGTGCTGCGCGTGCTGGAAGAGATCGGCAGGCGCTCCCTGTTCCACGATGCGTCCCTTGAAGACCACGCACACGTTGTCGCAGAGGTGGTTGACCACCGCGAGGTCGTGGCTGATGAGCAGGTAGCTGATG